>JANTHH010000296.1 GCA_024762485.1 Chromatiales bacterium | reverse complement strand
CGGTCCGCGTACGCTACGACCTGAAGGGCCGATCGGCAGGACAGGTCAGGTGGCGCGCAGGCGAACCGCCCTGGATACGCTACAACCTCGCCATGGCGAGCCTCCAGCCGGAGGCGTTCATCAACGAGACACCACCACACGAGGTGGCACATGTGGTGGTCGGTTGCTGTTTCCCCTCAGCCAGGCCCCATGGCCCGGAGTGGCAATCGGTGATGGCACATTTCGGTATCGAGGATGCGTCACGCTGCCACGTATTCATGCCCGCAGCGGACCAGCTCAGCCGGCAGCGCCGATGGCTGTATCGATGCAGCTGCTCCGACCACCGACTGAGTTCCACCCGGCACAACCGGGCGCAGCATGCAGGCATTGAATACCGCTGCAGAGATTGCGGCGACATCCTGACATGGTGTCGCAGCCCTTCTGCTCAGGACGATTGACGTGCGGCCTCCAGCAACATGTCCACCGTCTTCACCGCGCAACGTCGGATCTTGAAAAAACTTACTTTTGTCATGGTGCGCATGCAGATGCAAAACCGGCATAGAATATATGATGCTGAGGTTTCATCAGTAGACGGGACAGGACACACTGCCCGCGCCTTGGAAAACAATAATCCCTAAAGTTTGATCCATAACAGCCGCTGCCAGTCAATAATGCGTCACCGGTTTTATCGGTCACAATAACCAGGAGGAAGGATGGCATCCGTTACATTCACGTGCAGGTCTGGTCGACGGCCTGTATTCATTGCCCTGTTATCTGCATTCATGCTGTTTACCGGCGCCTGCTCGGACCAGGGAACCAACAAGGGGGCGCAGGAAAAGAAAGCGGGCACCCCCGTCACCAAACCCTCCGAACGGCCGGTCCTGAACATGGCCATCTTCCCCCGCCGGAACGTCGTCACCACCAAGAAGGCCTTTCGGCCACTGGCGGACTACCTCTCCGAAAAGCTCGACATGGACGTGAAAATGATCGTCCCGCTGAACTTCAAACGGTTCTGGCAGGGCGTTAGTGACGGCAGCTACGACCTGGTGCATTACAACCAGTATCACTACATCGTCAGCCATAAAAAATTCGGCTACGAGGTACTGTTTGCCAATGAGGAAATGGGCCGCAATACCATCAGTGGTTCGCTGATCGTGCACAAGAATGCCGGCATGGACAGTGTGGCCGACCTGAAGGGCAAGCGCATAGTCTTCGGTGGCGGCAAGAAGGCCATGGGTTCCTACATCGCTCCTCTGGCGGTACTCAAGGAACACGGGCTCAGTCCGGATGCGGATTTCGAGGTGGCATTCGCCAAGAATCCGGTAATCGCCGTGGTGAAGATGAGCGAGGGCAAATACGATGCCGCCGGTGCCGGCGACGTGGTGCTCGAACTCAAGGCCACCAGGCAGCGCACCAAGATCGACGATCTGACCATCCTCGCGAAATCCGAGGCCTTCGCCCAGCTGCCCTGGGCGGTCAAGTCTGACATGCCCCAGGAACGTGCGAACAAGATCCAGCAGATCATGACCCACCTGAAGAACAGCGAGCAGGGCAAGACCATCCTGCAGTCCGCCCGTGTCACCGGGTTCAACCCGGTCACCGATGCAGATTACGACAAGGTCCGGGAGATCGTCCGCTACGCCATCGGCGAGCAGTACTGATCATTCACACCCCCACGCCACCTCAGGTCAGGGATGACCGGGTGTCGCTCCTCAACCAGCCGCGCTGCACGGCCGCGCCATGAGACCGGGTGACTTGATCTGCCGGCACGACCTCGTCTAGTGTAGCCAGCCTGTTTTCCCAACATCCCTGTCACCAGTGCTCGTATCCAAGGTTCCCGCAGCATGCTCCGAGGCCTTGTGGTCGACCCTCAGCAGGCCACTCAATCAATCAGGCCAATCAGGAGCCACTCCATGACTCAACCCAAATCCGGCGATACCGTAAAGGTCCATTACACCGGCACGCTCAACGATGGCAGTGAATTCGATTCCTCACGTGGTGGCGAACCACTGGAATTCGAACTCGGTGCCGGTCAGCTGATCCCCGGTTTCGAGCAGGCCGTCGGCGAGATGAACCTCGGCGAGACCCGCACCGTCAACATCCCCGCTGATGATGCCTATGGGCCGCGCTACGATGAACTGATGCAGACCGTCCCCCGCACTGCAATGCCCGAGGGCGTTGAACTGACCGCAGGCCTGATACTACAGGGCACTTCCCCCGATGGTCACCCGATGCGCTTCACCGTGCTCGAATTCAACGACGAGACGGTCTCGCTGGATGGCAACCACCCGCTCGCCGGTAAGGATCTGACCTTCGAACTGGAACTGATCGAGATCGGCTGACCCTCCTTCCCAGTTTCACCCGCACCAGCCCGTCAAGGCTGGTGCGGGCACGCCTCAGGGGTCTGCAGTCCCGAGATCGAGCTTCACCTCGATCGGCAGATCCCGCTGCCTGGCCCATTCGGCCATCGACCCGTCATAGAGCCGGGCCTCCCCATTTCCCAGCAAGGCATGATCGACAAACCA
>JANTHH010000295.1 GCA_024762485.1 Chromatiales bacterium | reverse complement strand
GCGTGACGCAGCCGGCCAAGCTCGTTCCAGGCGAGCGAAAGCCCCCTGCGCCAGGGGCTGCGGGCGCTCCATACCAGGGTGGGCGCAGCCACCGATTGCCAGTCAGGCAGGCGGATCAGCCCGTGAATATCGCTGGTGTAGGCGAAGTCGAACTGCCGCAGCGCCTGACGGCTGTCCGCGCTCATCAACCAGGCCGGCGGCACGAAGCCCTGCACCGGCCAGTCCAGCCGCGCGAACTGCGCCAGCCCCTGCTCGATGCGCCAGCGGGCCTGTGCCTGGTCCAGCGGATAGAACTCGCCCTCATGGGTATGGATCCGGCGCATGTACCAGTCCTTCAGGCTGGCACCAATGGGCCCCGGGTCGTCGTGAAAATAACCGTGCAGTGCCACCTCGTCGCCGCGGGCGATCCGACGGTCGATGTCGGTGCAGAAACTCGGGTGACGGTCCAGTCTGTCGTGACGATGAAAATCGGGCACCACCAGCAGTGTCAGCGGGATGTCGCCGAGACGATCGATCTCGGCGATGAAATCGGTATACCAGCGCCAGGTGGAGGGCGCCACGTCATGCAGCACGAGTGAAAATGCCGGCGCTGGTTTTGCCGCATCAGCCATTGATCGCCCCGTGCCACCTCGTCCGGCCATCAACCAGTTCACGATAGTGCGCGAGCAGCTGCGGCAAAACGGCATTCCAGTCGAAGTTCGACACCACGTGCTGGCGTGCCCGCCTGCCCATTTCCCGGTAATCCAGCGCGAACAGGGTGCGCACCTGATCGGCGAGTGAATCGGCAGAACCCGCCCGGGCCAGCAGACCGGTCCCCGGCACCACCAGTTCGGCCACCGCCCCTGCATCCACACCGACCACCGGCAAGCCGCTGGCCATGGCCTCGAGAACAATCAGGCCGAAGGTCTCGTGAGACCCCGCGTGGACCAGTGCATCGGCACTCGCCAGCAACGTGGCGAGGCGCTGCTGGTCGAGAAAGCCTTCAGAGCGGGAGACATTGTCGGGCAGCTTGACCGGCATGTCCGAGCCGGCCAGGTGCAGATGATAGCGCGGCCCCAGCTGCTGCAGGGCCTGCAGCAGCAGCGGTATGTTCTTCTCCCGTGAACCACGTCCGGCAAACACCAGCAGGCGGGTCTGTTCGTCGATACCCAGCCGCTGGCGGATGCCCGCGTCCCTATGCCCTGGGTGGAAGCGGGTGCTGTCGACTCCGAGGGACTGCACGGCAACCTGTTCGACACCCAGGGTCCTGAGTTTTTCCGCCATCACCCGGGAAGGCGCCAGCACCCGGTCGAAACGCCGGTAGAGCCTGCGCACATAACGGTCCAGCCAGACGTTGCTCCAGTGGCCGGCACGATTGCCCACCAGTCGCGGCAGGTCCGAGTGATAGAAGCCGACCACGGGTATCTCCAGCTGTCTTCCTGCCTCCAGTGCCGCCCATGGCAGGACATAGGGATCACCGACCTCGATCAGGTCCGGCGCCATAGCGGCGATCTGCGCAATCCAGGGTGCCTTGCGCAGCGGGAAGCGGTAGCCGTGCCCAAAGGGTATGGGCGGTGCGGGCAGGCTGCAGATGCCGTCATCACAGGCCCGCTCCCCGCCCGGCACCAGGAGGCTGTGGCGTATCCCCGCCTGTCCCTTGAGCCATTCGTGCTTGGCCTCCAGGTAGGTGCGTACGCCGCCGCTGGCGGGTGCCCAGAACATGGTGATATCGAGGATATGCATGGTTTCCTTCCCGGTCCTGTGCGTTCTGTTGCCAGCTGAAGGGGGCTTCAGGCTAACTCCGGAATCAACGCGGGTCTCTTACCATTTGGCAATAAGGCCCAGCCGTCTGCCTTTGTGTCTTCGATAGCAAGGCCGGAGCAGTGGTTCCTGGGATCCGCCTTGTGCTCAAGGGCTGGCTCTTCATGGACTGGTGCTCGGTGTGCCGCAGGGCAGACCGATACCGGGAGCACCCGCCAGATCGAGCAACCACAACTCACCCCGACTGAAAAAACGGGCACCCATCAGATACTCGCCAACCATCGGATCCACCAGGTGGAGCCGGCACTGCTGTTGCACCTGGCCCTTTAGCTTAAACGAGTGCACCAGATTTTCAGTGGCCGCATCCACATCGGGCGACACCCGATGCAGCAGCCCCCACTGTATCCCCTCGTACTCCCGGGCGATGCCGACATACACCGGCTTGCCGCCGACCCGGTAGGCCGTGCGCCAAAGACGCAGGGTGAGTATGGCCGGCCCCCTGTCGGACTGGACCGGTTTCTCCAGCGCGAAGTCATTGATCCGTCCGTTCCAGAAGGCGGGCGCCAACGGCGCCCTGGTGTAGTCCATGCCCTGGCGGATCAGCCGCAGGATGTTTTCCAGGTTGACCTTGTCGGCGCGCTGCCAGCCCGCTGCGTGCAGGCTGGACAGCAGTGACGCGTCGTCCCCGGCCACCAGGGCGAGGCCCAATGGCTGCTCCGGCTCGCCGAGCATGGTTCGGGTGAAGGCGTTGTTTCCCTCGACCAG
>JANTHH010000294.1 GCA_024762485.1 Chromatiales bacterium | reverse complement strand
GGGCCCGGTCCCGGCGCTCGCTGTGTTCGTCGGGTGCGGTCGCCGCCTCCACTTCCCGCATCGTCGCCAGCAGGTGGAAGCACTGCAGCAGGATGTGTCCCGCGCTGCCGTGTTCGCCGGCGAAGCCGCTGTCGTGCCAGAACTGCTGGATCAGCCGGTAATGCGCACTGTCGACGGGCCGGCGCGGCCGCGCCCTGGCCTTGGGGCCGACCCCGGTGCGTCGCCCCGGCCGGCGCTCGATCACCAGGGGCCTGCCGTCCGGCCTGATGCCCTCGTAGCCCAGCAGCCAGAGCTCGATCTTCAACAGGCAGCCGATGAAGCGGCGCAGCAGCTCGCCATCCGGGTCGCCGCTTCGCGCCATGAGGTCGGCGATGGACTTGTGCTGCCGGTTCACCAGGTCGGACAGGCGGTCGATGTCGAACAGGTAGGCGAGGCTCTCCAGGGCATCGGGCGCGGTCTGCGCGGTGATCCCGGGGGCCGCCAGCAGGCACAGCACGCGACGCCACGCCAGCAGGGGCTGTTCCAGGTCGCCGGGCCTGGCCGTGGTCTGGCCGGGGAGGAAACCCAGGCTGATCAGCCGCAGGCAGGCCGCGCGCCGCAGCGCCGGTGTCATGCCGCGGGCGTCGATCCAGCGTTCCAGGTAGGTGGTGGGCTCGAAGGCGAACAGTTCCTGCAGGGCCTGCCAGGTCTGGGTGCCGACCCAGCCGTCCACCGTCAGCCCGGCCTCGCGCTGCAGCCTGCGCACAGCCTTGATCAGGGTCTCGTCCACCTGCTCCGACCCCGAGCGGACCCGCAGATAGCCGAGGCGGAACAGCCGGTCGCGCAGCACCGGCACGAAGGCCCGGCCCGCCTCGCCGGCGAGAAAGCGTTGATCGCTCTCTGCCAGTGGCAGGACAAGCCGCTCGGCCTCGGCCAGGTCGAGATCGGCCTCCAGCGCCAGCAGGCCATCGAGCCGGTCGGCACCCTGTGCTATCGCATCCATGACCATGGGGCAGGTCTCAGGCAGTGGCCGGACGGCGCGCTGCCAGGCTCATCTAGGAGACGAGTTTCTTGATCGAGTCGCCCAGCAGTTCCATCAGGTCGGCACGTACCTTCTGGCCGGCCAGCACGGCACTGTCATGGGCGGCGCGCACGTCGGGGGGCATCTCGCCCTCGGCAATGAACAGGGTGGCGTCGCCATCGATGTTGAACTTGGAGGCCAGCTTGAGATGGACCGTGCCGCCGGCGTCCTTCCTGGCCTCGGTGACGAGCTTTTCCCAGTCGATGACACCCTGGCCATCCGTTCCCTTGATGTCGGCGGTGATACTGCCGGTGTAGGTCTCGACGTTCAGTGAAGTCAGATCACCCACCGCGTCCTTGAGGCCGTCGATCAGGTTCTTGAGTGCCATGGTTGCTCCTCCTTGCCAGTGAACCAGGTACTCAAAACATAGCATCGAACGGGGTCAAGGGCAGGGGTCGTGCCCGGCAGGGGGGCAGGCGGGGTGGTTGGCGAGGAAGAAGCGGTTTCCGTTCATGTAATAGAGTGGGGGTCCATGATTCAGGTTGTCTCCCCTGTCAGTTCGTAGTGGCTGTATCCCCCCTTGTCATTTCGACGAGCCCGCTAGGAGAAATCTTCACAGCCACAAGCACGTTGCCCCCAAACGGGCCGACTGGCAGTATCAAGATACGGTTGGGAGACAAGGAGCAGGGAATGATGCTTTGTGGCTACGGGGATAAGCGCGCTGGCAGCGGCTTGATGCGAGAGCGAATTACGCTTGTGTCGCCGGAAGGAGAACAAAGAGAGAACATGGATAGAACAAACGGCTGCATATCACAATATTGGTGCCAGCCACATATCACGATATTCGTGCCGTCCACATAATCAACTGTTAGGGGTAAAAAGGTGCCGCCAATCATCAAGAACATGCTAATGGCCTTGGGTGTAGTCTTCTTGGCCATTATTGTTCTCTTTGTCACGTTCAGCAGTAACTGTGATTATAAAGTACTGGCAGCTTCTACCTCTCCAGGCCGGATCAACCATGCCAAATATGAAATTCGGCAATGTGACGGCAAGAGCACTGTTACCGCGTATATTGGTGTTGGTCCGCTTGGTGGCTCAGAAGACAGGCGCTTTACCTCCCGATCCATTGGCACCTATCAGGGTTCAGTAAATGATGTCTCTACTGGCTGGCCCACACTCACCCTTAGCTGGAAAAATGACTACACGCTTGTACTTGAGGCTGCTCCTGGTGATTATCTTAATTTCTATGGGGACGAGTTAAACGGTGTGTCCATACAAGTCGCCAAACCGTAACTTCCCCCTAACTAGGCATTTAATGCGCTCGCTATCGCTCGCTGGGACGTCCCGCCTGCGGCGGGCCGCCCCTTAATGCAACGTTGAGGCTGTCGAATTTCTCCCCAACTCCCTGGATTCCTTGGCGTACGCAAGGTAAAAAGAACCATCGGACAGGTTAGTCACCAGGAGCCTGGCATGCCCCGCTACAAGCCCGTCAATCTCAAGCAGGACGCCTTCGTCCCGGTCTCCTTCGACAAACAGATCCTCCCCGGCACCTTCGAGTACGCCCTGCATCACCTGTTGGA
>JANTHH010000293.1 GCA_024762485.1 Chromatiales bacterium | reverse complement strand
CACCCGGTGTGGCTGGAGATCGGCTTCGGCAACGGCGAGAGCCTGGCCGAGATGGCGGCCAGCCACCCCGAGCGCAACTACCTGGGCATCGATGTGCACCGACCCGGCGTCGGCCACCTGCTGCTGAAGCTGGAGGAACGCGGTCTGGAGAACGTGCGGGTGATGCGTCACGACGCGGTGGAGGTGCTGCGCGACGCCCTGCCCGAGGCCAGCCTCGCCGGCGTGCAGCTGTTCTTCGCCGACCCCTGGCCGAAGAAGAAGCACCACAAGCGGCGCATCGTGCAGCCCGCCTTCATGGACCTGGTGGCCCGCGTGCTGCAACCCGGCGGCATCTTCCACGCCGCCACCGACTGGCAGGACTATGCCGAGCACATGCTCGAGGTCTTCGCCGGCCGTGAGGATCAGTTCGAAAACCTGGCCGGCCCCGGCCGCTACAGCCCCCGCCCCGACGACCGCCCGCTGACCAAGTTCGAGCAGCGCGGCCAGCGCCTCGGCCATGGTGTGTGGGACATCCTGCTGCGCCGCCGATGAGCCAGCCGCCGCGCCTCGCCCTGCGCGGGCTGCACCCGAGCCTGCTGCAACCGGTGGATCTCGAGCTGGCAGCGGGCGAGTGCATCACCCTCAGCGGCCCCTCCGGCAGCGGCAAGACCCTGTTGCTGCGCGCCATCGCCGATCTCGACCCCAACGACGGCGAGGCCCTGCTCGACGGCCAGCCACGGAGCGGGATGTCCGCGCCCGCGTGGCGCCGCCAGGTGGGCTATCTGCCGGCGGAGAGCCGCTGGTGGGCGGAGACGGTGGCACCCCATGCCGAACACTGGGATCGCGACACCCTGAGCGAGCTGGGCTTTGGCGAAGAGGTCCTCGGTTGGTCCATCAACCGGCTGTCCAGCGGCGAGCGCCAGCGCCTGGCACTGGCCCGCCTGCTCGCCAACCAGCCCAGCGCACTGCTGCTGGACGAGCCCACCGCCAACCTCGACCCCGGTCACACCGAACGGGTCGAGCAACTGATCGACCGTTACCGGGCCGGGCAGCAGACGGCGATCCTCTGGGTCAGCCACGACCCGCAACAGCGCCAGCGCCTCGGTGGGCGCCAGGCAGTGATCGAATCGGGTGCGCTGCAATGGAGCTGATCGCACTGTCCAGCTGGGACCTGGCGCTGTGCGCCGCCTTGGTGATTGCCCTGGCGGGCCTGTCCTGGGCCATGCGGCTGGGCATCGGCCGGCGCATGCTCATCGCCGCCGCCCGCAGCACGGTCCAACTGGTACTGCTCGGCCTGGTACTGAAGACCCTGTTCGAGCAGGTCAGCCTGCCCTTCATCGGCCTGCTCGCGTTGATCATGCTCGGCGTCGCCGGCTACGAGGTGATGGCCCGCCAGCAACGGCGCTTCCGCGGTGCCTGGGGCTACGGCATCGGCACCGTGTCTATGTTCCTGTCGTCCTTCACCATCACCCTGCTGGCACTGTTCGTGGTGATCGGCGTCGAGCCCTGGTACCAGCCGCAGTACCTCATACCGCTGCTCGGCATGCTGCTGGGCAACACCATGAGCGGCATCGCCATCGCGCTGGACAACCTCACCCGCAATGCCGCCGAACGCAAGGACGTGATCGAGGCCCGGCTGATGCTCGGCCATAGCTGGCAGCAGGCCATCGGCAACATCCGCCACGACGCATTGCGCTCGGGCCTGATCCCCATCACCAACGCCATGACCAGCGCCGGCATCGTCAGCCTGCCCGGCATGATGACCGGCCAGATCCTCGCCGGCAGCCCGCCGATGGAGGCGGCCAAGTATCAATTGATGATTTTATTTCTTATCGCCGCGGGCACCGGGCTTGGGACCATTGCGGCCATCTGGCTGGGGTCCAGGCGCTTGTTCGACGAGCGGGCGCGGTTGCGGGTGGATCGGTTGGATGAATCGCGCC
Source organism: Chromatiales bacterium (assembly GCA_024762485.1). GTDB lineage: Bacteria > Pseudomonadota > Gammaproteobacteria > Chromatiales > Chromatiaceae > JANTHH01. The sequence goes on along the minus strand of JANTHH010000293.1, from coordinate 661 downwards.
GATCATAGTGTTACCGTAATATCCTTGGACATACCCGGCCAGGCAAGAAACCGCTCACGGCCATCCCAGTCAACAACGGACGTCTTCTTACTCGGATGAACCAGGCTCTAGGACGCAATGCCCTGATCACACTCGGCATGCACCGTAGTGGGACTTCCGCACTCACCGGCGTACTCGCTCATCTGGGGATTCAACTGGGAAAGCGCCTCTACGCACCGCAGGCCGGGGTCAACGAGAAAGGTTTCTTCGAGCATAGCGACATCACCGATGTGAACGAGGACATCCTCCTGGCTGCCGGTTCCTGCTGGGATGACATCCTGCCGCTTGCAGATGACTGGCAGCTCGATCCCGAGATCGAAAAACAGAGTCGCAAGCTTGTGCGCCTCATCCAGCGCGACTTCCGCAACGCCGAGCTGTGGGCGCTGAAAGACCCGCGAATGTGTCGGCTGCTGCCACTGTGGCAACCTCTGCTGGCGAAACTCGGCATCGAAGCCCACTACCTGTTGATGGTTCGCCACCCCCAGGAAGTGGCCAATTCCCTGTCGAAACGTGATGGCTTTTCCCATGACAAGGGCATGCTGCTTTGGCTGGAGCACAACCTGGAAGCAGAGCGCCTCACGCGCGGGCGACCCCGCGCCTTCGCCACCTTCGACCAGCTACT
>JANTHH010000292.1 GCA_024762485.1 Chromatiales bacterium | reverse complement strand
CCTGGCGCCCCGATCTGGGAGCAGGTGGCAGAGTATCTCCGCATGAAGGAGACGGTGCGCATCAAGAAGCTCAACACCCCCAAGCTGGTGAACGTCAAGGGCAACCCGGGTATCGAGAATTACCCGAAAATCTGACGCCCCTCGTCGGCTGTAAAAAGAAACGCCCCGCTTGCGGGGCGTTTTTTTGCCTGGAGATCCGTGTCGGCGTATCAGTCCATCCTGCCGGCCCGCAGGTGCAGGGGCCAGCGTATCGCCCGTACGACATCCGGCTTGGCGGCCCACGCCGCGCGAAAGCGCGCTCGCCATTCAGCCACCGGGTCCGATCCGGTGGCCTCCAGGCAGCGCTGGGTGGCCGACCAGGTCGACAGGTAGCCCAGCAGGTCATCGAGGGACCAGTGGGTGGTGATGCTGAAGACCGGTGTGGCGATTTCACGAAAGGGGAAGGGGAGGGTCCGGTAGGCCGCGGCGACATGCGAGCGCTCGGCGGGCCAGTAGGGACCGACCACCACGTCATAGAAATGGTAGAGGAGCCGGTCGACCTCCTCGTCGATGCTCGCCAGACCATAGGTCCAGAGCGCGACGAGACCGCCGGGGCGCAGCACCCGCATCACCTCGTGATTGAAATGTGCATGATCGAACCAGTGTGCAGCCTGGGCCACACTGACCAGGTCCATGCTCTGCCCAGCCAGCGCAGATGCCTCGGCCCGGGCCTGCAGATACGACACCCGCGAATGCGGCCGGGCAGCAGCCAGTTGGCGGGCACTGGCATCGCTGGCGATCACCTGCCGGAAATGGGCGGCGAGACCGATCGCGGCCTGGCCGCTGCCGGTCGCACAGTCCCAAGCGACGTCCTGTGCCTGACAGGCCCCGGCCAGCCACTCGAACAATGCCACAGGATAGGCGGGACGGTGGCGACGATACTGCTCGCTGGCATGCGAAAAATGATCCTGAAAGCGCTTCATGGTCACCTGTCCACCTCGCCTGACGGCCTTGGGTCCGTCGCTTCCCCGGCGCTGAGTGACCGATTGTCTCCCGGTACAGGGATGCGCACCAGTCCAGTCGTGATCGATCCCTCGCCGGGCTAAAGATACCCACCGTGATGTCGATAGCCTGTGCAACGGGCAGGAAACATCGGTTCCCTGGCGATTTGAATACCGCAAAGACACCTTCGACTGGAGGGGCAATGGACGGCGAAGAGATGTTGATGGAGCTTGACCCCAATACGGACATCGGCTGCGTGGCGGAAATGCATCAGATACTCGCCGCCGCTCTCGATCAGTCTCTGCCGATCGTGATTGACGCCAGTGGCGTTGAACGGATGGATACCGCCGGAGTGCAACTGCTGTACAGCTTCGCTACCCAGGCCATGGGGCAATCCAGGGTGGTTTCATTCCGCGATGTATCCGAAGGCATGAGTGATGCCTTTCGCGTCGCCGGCCTGGGTGACTGGCTGGCCGGCCAGGGTGCCTGATCGGCAGTTATTCGATTTTGAATTCAGCAAGCGCAAGTAAGGAGATGGCTCATGGCCCATATTCTGGCAGTCGATGATTCTGCCTCGATGCGACAAATGGTGGCGTTCACGCTGCGTGGGGCGGGTTTCGAGGTCACCGAGGCCGCAGACGGTGAACAGGCGCTGGGGTTGGCGAAAGGCAAGCAGTTCAATCTGGTACTGACCGACGTCAACATGCCGAAGATGGATGGCATCACCCTCACCAAACAGCTGCGCGGTCTGCCCAATTATCGTTTTACCCCCATCCTCACTCTCACCACCGAATCCTCGGCGGAAAAGAAAATGGCGGGCAAGGCCGCCGGGGCGACCGGCTGGATCGTAAAGCCGTTCAATCCCGATCAGCTGCTTGCCACCGTCAAGAAGGTATTGAGGTAAGCCAGCCATGACTATCGATATTCAGCAGTTTCACCAGACCTTCTTCGAGGAAAGCCTCGAGGGTCTGGATACCATGGAGAATGCACTGCTGAATCTCGATGTCGGCGCCGCCGACGAGGACACGGTCAACACCATCTTCCGCGCCGCCCACTCCATCAAGGGCGGCAGTGCCACCTTCGGCTTTTCGGCCATCGCCTCCTTCACCCACGTGATGGAAACCCTGCTCGACGAGGTCCGTGACGGCAAGCGCAAGGTCGACAAGCAGATCGTCGAGTTGTTCCTGCAATCGGTGGACTGCCTGCGTGCGATGCTCGGCTCGGTAATGGACGGCAGTGACGTCGACGAGGTGCGTGTGGCCAGTGTGCAGCAGCAGCTGGAGGACATGCTTGCCGCCGGGGATGCGCCTGTGGAGGAGGAGACATCGGCATCTGATGATGAAGCGGGCGGAGGGGCCGGCAAGGGCTGGCTGATCGACTTCACGCCCCACCCGGATATCCTCAAGACCGGTAATGATCCACTGCGTCTGTTTCGCGAACTCGAGGACCTCGGCGAACTGGAGGTGAGTGTCGATACCGGGCACCTTCCGCCCTTCGCAGAACTGGATGCCGAGGAGTGTCACCTCCGCTGGCAGCTGCGCCTGCTCGCCGATGTGAGCGAGGGGCAGGTCCGTGAGGTGTTCGAGTGGGTGGAGGACGAGTGCGAACTGGGC
>JANTHH010000291.1 GCA_024762485.1 Chromatiales bacterium | reverse complement strand
TGGACGCGATCACCCTCTCCCGCCGGCTGGGCAACCGCTACGAGGGGCTGCCCTACACTGTCATCGTCGGGCCCGACCGGCAGGTCCTTGCTCGCTTCCAGGGTGGCGTGAAGCGCGATCAGCTCGAACCGGCACTGCAGCAGGCCATCGAGGCGAATCGCGGCTCGCTCGAGTCTCCGCAAAGGATCTGAGGCCGCCAGCCGGATCGCAGCCAGCCTCGTCCGGCCGAGAGCCCCGCACAGAAGCCAAAAGAAAACCCGCCTCGCGGCGGGTTTTCCAGGTCACGGCGCCCGAAGGCGCCACCGCGTGACCTCAGGCCTTACGGCGACCGACGCGCATCATGGCCAACAGCCCCAGACCCATCAGCGCCAGCGGACCGGGCTCGGGGACCCCGGCCGGTGGCGGGGTGGGGGTAGCAGATATACCCAGAGCGGTAATCGACGCTGACCAACTCGCGGTCGAATCACCAGTACACTCCCCTGCGTCACCAGCGCAGGAACCCTGCGCGGTCCAGGTTCCAGAGAAGGCCGTCGCATCGAAACCGTTCCCTGAGACGACCCCTGCGATGTCGAACCCAATGTCGTCGTTGCAAAGTCCATTCGCACATGCCAGTGCTGAGCTAGTGAGGTTGGAAGTGGATTCGAGCGTGAAGGTAAAGCCGCCTGCGTCGAACATCGTGGCCGGAAGGCTCGTGATGTCAAAGTCAAAAGCGGTATTGGCGAAGGGAATGCCTGCCAAATCGCCGGTGCCTCCACTTCCAGCGGCCAGTGCCCCTACATCGAATGACGTCAAGGCGCTGACGATAGAGGTGGATGGAATCGTAGGGAGTGAATCAAAGCCATCCGAAAAAGAGACCGACCCATTGATGAATGCCGCCGAGGCACTGCCCCCCATGAGGGCCAATGCAGCAGCAGTGCTGAGCAAGATAGATTTTTTCATATCGAATATTCCTGTTATTACGCCATGAGCCAAGGGATTCTCCGGGCCACCCGCTCCTCGACTCATAGTATCCGCGATCCTATGCGCAGGTGACTCGGATTTTCCTTAAGGCACAATTTGTGCCAAAATACTTATCTCACTGATTAAACAGATATCTCTGTGCGAAGCTAATTCCGACATAGGCAACTATTGTAAAAAATGCGGACGTCTCCTCTGCCCGACGAATGAGATTAGTTCCCACGTTCTTGTCCAAATCGGCGGCCGGACGAAGCCCGCGTTCCTCGTGTTCCGCCTTCTGAAAACTATCGTTAATCCCTAACGCCTGATCGACACCTCTTCCCCCAAGCGACCACGACTTCACTACTGCGAATCTGCGCATTCTCTTTCAATACGGCCATCCATCGGGGAACCAACAGCAAAGAACCCGCCATGAGGCGGGTTCCGAAATCAACCTTCTCGTTGAACTACTTCGTCGACTATCAGGCCACAGGGCGACCGAATCGCATCAATCCGAGTAGCCCCAAACCCATCATTGCCAACGAAACCGGCTCTGGCACCGCAGCGGGCGACGCGGCCTGACCCAGTGCGGTGATGGATGCGGACCAGCTCGCGGTCACTTCGCTACCGCATTCCCCCGCTGTTCCTTCGACACAGGAGCCTTGGGCCGTCCACCGACCGCGGAAGTCACCATCGTCGAAGCCGGCCCCGGAAACGACACCCACGACGTCGAATGCAATGCTGTCACGACACAGGCCGTTGTCGCACGCAAGGGGACTCCTGGCCACGGCCGAGGTTTCAGTCAGCTCAAAGAGGATGGCATTTACATCCAGGTAGATATCGGCCGGCAGCCCGGAAAAACCGAAGTCGAACGCATCGGCAAACCCCCCGGTCGTGCCGAAGGCCCCGCTGGTCATGAACTCCAATGCCGATGCTTGCACGTCAAAAAAGCTGAGGTCACTGACAATAGAACTCGTCGGCAACGACGGCAGTACATCGAAGCCACCACTGAACGAGACCGATCCACTGATTGGCGCCGCGCTAGCGCTGCTCCCTATGAATGCCACAGCAAGAACTGAGGCGAATAATGCGTGCTTTTTCATTCCAATTCCCTTCCCATTGATTATTTTGTGATTCCAGACATCCGCATTGACCTTCCTCGCACAGACCCGCGACCACGTCTGTCACGCGACTGAGGCCACCGCTTCGAGCCATGCGGACTCGCTTTTCTGGTGATTCCGATACTATGCAAGAGAATGAAGATACGGAAATCAAACTGCGTCGTTCATTGCCGACAGTCCCGCCAGGTGAGCAGCTATATGGCTTGTATAGAAGGAGAAGTGACGCGCAATTTCTGGGACTGGGCCCTAACAGGTCACTTCACCGTACTTTGTGACACCATTGGCTAGACAAGCGAAGCTCATTCGCCCAGAATTGACCGCAGATCAGCCTATTTTCGACACAGATAACGACAAATTCCGGGGCAACCTCCCTCCATGGCAAGTATCCTCGTCCTCAACGGCCCCAACCTGAACCTGCTGGGCAGCCGTGAGCCCGAGACCTATGGGTCGACCACCCTGCAGGACATCGAGCAACGGCTGGATGGTCTGGCAGAGGGACATCGGCTCGCGACCTTCCAGTCGAACCACGAGGGGGAGC
>JANTHH010000290.1 GCA_024762485.1 Chromatiales bacterium | reverse complement strand
CCGCGGTGGTCATCCTGTTCCTGCATTCGCTGGGAGCACTCTGAATTGGCCCATGTGGAACGCAGCGCACTGGTGCCGTATTCGGCCCAGCAAATGTTCGATCTGGTCAACGATATCGATGCCTATAAGGACTTCCTGCCCTGGTGCTCGCACAGTGAGGTCATCTCGGACAACGGAGCCGAGATCTGCGGGCGCATCGAGATCGCGAAGGGCGGGGTGAAGCAATCGTTCACCACCTGCAACTGGCTGACCCCGCCGGAGCGGATTCAGCTGCACCTCAAGGAGGGGCCGTTCAGCAAGCTGGAGGGGGAATGGCGCTTTCAGTCCCTGAGCGATGAGGCCTGCAAGATCTTTCTCGATATCGAGTTCGAATTTTCCAGCAAGCTGATCGAGATGGCCTTCGGTGCCATCTTCAAGCAGATCGCGGATACCCTGGTGGATGCCTTCTGCAAGCGCGCGACGGAGGTCTATGGTGGACGATAAACGAATCCCGGTGCAGGTTGTCTACGCCAAGCCGGAAGAGCAATGGCTGCATGATCTCGAGGTGCCGGCGGATGCCACGGTGGAGGATGTCATCCGGGAATCGGGGGTGCTGCAGCACTTTCCCGAGATCGATCTCGGCCGCAACAAGGTCGGGGTGTTCGGCAAGCTGACGACGCTGAATGCCAGGCTGAACCCCGGCGATCGGGTGGAGATCTACCGGCCCCTGATTGCAGACCCCAAGGAGGCGCGCAAGAAAAGGGCGGCAGAGGGCAAGGTGATGCGCAAGGGCGCGCGGGCGCAGAACGCCGGGGGCTGACTCAGTCTCCTTCGCTCAAGCCGGCACCACGCAGCAGCTTGCCGAAGATCGTGGTGTCATCCTCGTAGTCGGGTACGCTCAGTACGACTTCTTTCTTCTTCTTCGCAACCTGCTCGGCGGTCGCCGGCGGCAGGTCGGTGTCGATCTGCGCCAGACGGCCATCCTCGAACAGCAGCGTCACACGACGGATCTCGGATGGACGGCTGCCGATGCCGTGGGTGTAGACATAGTCCCAGCGGTTGGCGTGGAACACATCCTGCAGCATGGGTGTTCCCAGCAGGTAGCGCACCTGGGACTGGTCCTGGCCGACCTTCAACTGGGCCACCATCTCCGGAGTCACCAGGTTGCCCTGCTGAACCTCTGGACGGTAGATCAGTGGCAGGGTGTCCAGTGTCCGGGTGACGAAATCCCCCTCCGACAGGCCACAGCCACCGAGGACGAGGGTTGCAGCAAATGGCAGGGAAATGAGAAGCTTGTGCATCTGAGAACCTGTTAGATCTTGCGACTTTCTGGCCAGCCGGCATCATAGCCGAATCACCGGCGCGTGCCCATGCAGTGGAGTAAAAATCAGTGGAAAATCAGGATATCCGGAAGGCCGGACTCAAGGTCACCCTGCCCAGGGTGAAGATCCTTGAGGTGCTGGAGGGCAGCGAGGCGCGCCACATGACGGCGGAAGACGTCTACAAGGCGTTGCTGGAGAAGGGCGAGGAGATCGGCCTGGCCACGGTCTATCGCGTGCTCACCCAGTTCGAAGGCGCCGGCCTGGTGGAGCGTCACCACTTCGAGGGCGGTCAGGCGGTATTCGAGCTCAACCGCGGCAGTCACCACGACCACATCGTCTGTCTGCAATGCGGCCGGGTCGAGGAGTTCGTCGATGACACCATCGAAAAGTGCCAACAGAAGATCGCCCATGAACGCGGCTTCGAGATCAGCGACCACTCCTTGATCATCTACGGCAATTGCACCAAGAAGAACTGCCCGTATAAAAACGCCGCCTGATACAGGCAGCCCGATTCCCCAGTCACGTCGTATGCCGCCACCCTGTTTCCGCAGGGTGAGTGGCCCTCAATCGATGATCCTTCCCGGCTCGTCCTGCTCCAGGTAAGCCACTTCAGCCTCTGTCAGGTCCACCTCGTCGTCATAGCCGGTCACCATCGGCTTTACATGTGCCACGAATGAATGACCCGTGGTCAGGAGATAGACATGAATGATGATGAAGGCGGCAATGACGAAGGCCACCAGGGTGTGGATGAGCGCAATCCATTCCAGCGAGGTGTTGCTCAGAGGGCCATCTGACCAGAATCCATAAGACAAATAGGCCAGACCGGTCAGCCAGATGGCCGGAAACAACACCAGTTTCAATCCCAGATAGGACAGTGCCTGCAACGGATTGTGCTTGTGCCAGAAACGCTTGCGGTAGGGATGATCCTCGCCCTTGAAGATGCCGTAGGCATAGTAGCGGGCCACCGTAAAGAGGCCCTTTGTGGTCGGGATGTAATGCCGCCAGTTACCGGTTGTCAGGTGCCAGAAGATGGCAAACACCCACAGTACGATAAGGCTGACGGCAGCAATGACATGCATCCAGACCATGCCTTCGAAATCCAGCAGATGGTGATAACCATGAACGCCGAAACCGGAGAACAGGAGACTGAAGATCAGCACCACCTGGGTCCAGTGCCAGAAGCGTTCGAAACGGCTGAAGACCTTTACCTTGTGCAGACTCATTATTTCCCCCTCCGGCCGGCCAGTACGATGCGCAAGGCGGCATGTCCGACGATGCCCAGCACAGTCGCCAGCAACAGCAG
>JANTHH010000289.1 GCA_024762485.1 Chromatiales bacterium | reverse complement strand
TCGGACTGGAAGTGGCGCCGGCTAAAGCCCCACATCCAGGACCTGGCCGGCCGTCGGGTGCTCGATGTCGGCTGCGGCAACGGTTATCACGCCTGGCGCATGGCGGGCGAGGGGGCTGGGCTGGTGGTCGGTATCGACCCGACCCAGCTGTTCTGGGTCCAGTTCCAGGCGGTCCGGCACTTCATCGGTCCCGACCAGCCGGTGCATTTCCTGCCGCTGGGGATCGAGGACGTGCCACCAGGCCTGCAGGCCTTCGACACCGTGTTCTCCATGGGCGTCCTCTACCACCGGCGATCGCCCATCGATCACCTGCTCGAGCTGAGATCCTGTCTGCGCGCCGGCGGTGAGCTGGTGCTGGAGACGCTCGTCGTCGAGGGCGGTATGGGCCAGGCCCTGTTGCCGACAGGCCGTTATGCCAAGATGCGAAACACCTGGTTCCTGCCCAGCCCCTCGACACTGGAATCCTGGGTTGCCCGCAGTGGATTCCGTAATGCGCGGGTGGTCGATGTCGACACGACGACGACCGAGGAACAGCGTTCGACCAGCTGGATGGACTTCGAGTCCCTGACTGATTTCCTCGATCCCCACGACCCGACACGCACCGTCGAGGGTTATCCGGCACCACGGCGCGCCATCCTGCTGGCTGAGGCCTGAGCAGTCCCGCCAGGCTCAGTGCAGCTTGATCTCGGGATGAACGCTGGCCCGGAACAGGTGTGAGATGCTCAGCATGCTGGTACGGAAAAGTCCGAACAGTGCCAGCTGGTGCAGCTTGTAGAGGGTGAGATAGACCATGCGCGCCATGAAGCCCTCGACCCGGACGCTGCCGGTGAGATTGCCCATCAGGTTGCCCACGGTGCTGTATTTCCCAAGTGACACCAGTGAGCCGTAGTCGCGGTAGTGGTAATCCAGCGGCGGCTGACCGCGCAGCCTGCCGCACAGTGATTTGACCAGCAGCGAGGCCTGCTGGTGGGCCGATTGGGCGCGGGGTGGCACCGTGCCACCGTCGGGCAGCGGGCAGGCCGCGCAGTCACCGAAGGCGTAGATGTCATCATCCAGCGTGGTCTGCAGGGTAGGGCGCACCACCAGCTGGCTGATGGCATTGGTCTCCAGCCCGTCCAGATCCTTGAGGAAGTCCGGTGCCTTGATCCCTGCAGCCCAGACCCGGATGCCGGCACGGATCAGCCGGCCATCGGACGTCCGGATGCCCTCCGGAGTGGCCTCGACCACCCGCTCGCCCTTGATGACATCGATGTCGAGCTTGTGCAGTTCATCCTCCGTGGCCTGCGAGAGGTCGGGTGGCAGGCCTGGCAGGATGCGGTCAGCGGCCTCGACGATGCTGATCTTGATGTCCTGGGGCGTCAGGCCATCGAGGCCGTAGGCCCTGAACAGACGCGATACCTTGTGCAATTGGGCGGCCAGCTCGACGCCGGTGGCCCCGGCCCCGGCGATCACCACGTCCAACTCGCCGGGATCGCTCGGTGCGGTATCCGCGTGCACGTGGATGTGGCTCTCGATCAAGCGGGACTGGAAATTCTCCGCCTGTTGCAGGGTGTCGAGGAACAGGCAATGCTCGCGCACGCCCGGGATACCGAAATCGTTGCTGATGCTGCCAACTGCGATCACCAGCGTGTCATACGGAAAACTGCGGGCAGGGATGATCTCCTCGCCATCGGCATTGTAGGTCGGGGCGACCTCGATGATCTTGTTGCGCCGGTCAAGGCCGGTCATGCGCCCGAGACGGAAACGAAAGTGGTTCTTCGCGCCCTGGGCAAGATATTCGAGCTGGTTTTCGTAGGAATCGAAGGTGCCCGCTGCCACTTCGTGCAGCAGCGGTTTCCATACGTGGGTGCGGTTGCTGTCCACCAGGGTGATTTCGGCCCGCCCCTTGCGCCCCATCTTACTACCGAGTTTGGTGGCCAGTTCGATGCCGCCGGCACCCCCGCCGACGATCACGATACGATGGGGTTGTGTACCGGTAGGCATAACAGGCTCCTGGCAGATAGAAACGACGTTTAAGTTTATTAGGATATTCTATCGGCCAGGACATGGATACCTGAAGGGCACTTTCTAATCCATTTTCCCTATTTGATCTGTAACTATTTGTATTGCCTTTGATATCTGCACAGAATTGTTGTGGATATGTGGCGAAAAACGCAACCCGCCGCCGCGAGGCGCACAGACCACGCCTTGGGCCATGAGTCGGTGCCAGAGTGCCTGGTAATCGATGGCTTGATCGCTGAATCTGAAGGTGAAAATCCCCGCATGGCGCTCATCTGCACGGGGTGTCATTACTTCGATGTTTCCGATATTGGAAGTAATATCAAAAAGATATGACAGATTATTAAGAATCTTTCTTTGAATAGTCTGAACACCCGTTTCTTCAATGAAGGCGAGACTGGCCTCCAACGCATGGATGCCGAGCATATTCGGGCTGCCACATTCGAACCGGGTCGCATCGTCTGCGATCTGCCAGTCCTTCTGATCAAAATTGCCCTTGTCTGCAAGCATATGCCAGCCAAATTGCTGGATTTGCAGCCGGTCGCGTATTTCCGGGCGGCAGTAGAACAGGGCAACACCTTCCGGCCCCAACAGCCATTTGTGGCCATCGGCTGCGACAAAGTCGGCTCTGACAGCCTCCACATCAAACGGCACCACACCCAGACTCTGGATGGCATC
>JANTHH010000288.1 GCA_024762485.1 Chromatiales bacterium | reverse complement strand
ACAAAGGCCTCGAAGAACCAGCTGACATGGGCGATATGCCACTTGGGCGGGCTGGTCTGGACGATGGACTGGATCTGGTAGTCATCGGTCTGCAAGGGCCTGCAGAGCGTTTCGGTTTGCTCGCGTACGCGCTGGAAATCGTCGATGAGCGACTGGCGGGCCGTGGGTGTCGTCACTGCAGTCTGCATCTCAACTCCTTGTGATAGCGAACTCGTGACCTCAAGCCCGCGCCATGCATCTGTAGCCGTTGCCGCTCATCCAAAGGCACGGCCATGTTACGTCAGTGCAGCATCGCGTGATTGCGCAAGGGCTCACCAATCCCTGCATCAAAACGAATCTGCTAGCGCTTTCTCAGAAACAGGGCGACGGTCAGGGTCGCACTGATCAATACGAGTAGCGCGGACAGGACCACGAGCGCCTCTGCCATGGTGATGCCGAAGAGCAATTCGGGCGTGTAGCCACAGGACGCCTGCACCTCGAACAGGGCCGGAAACCATTGGTCTAGCGCCAGCCAGCCCGGCAGACCGAGATCGAACCCGCAACTGGCAATGATGGTGCCGCGCTCGGTGCCGAGCAGCAGCCATGAACGTTCGAACAGCACCGCCATGATGAACGTGTTCAGTGCATGACAGGCGGCAAGTGCGAGCCGGGACCGGCGAAGCAGCAGTGCGGCGATGGCGACCAGCATGGCGCAGGTGATCAGCAGTCGGACATGGATGCAGAGCAGGCAGGGCGGTTCATCCAGAACATACTGAAACACCAGTGCAGCGCCCAGCAGCGCCACACCCAGCGAGATGATCGCCAGCCAGTAGGCCCTGCCTTCGGCCATGCTGTTGAGTTTTTCAAGCATCGTCCGATTCAGCCTGTGGGTGGGGACGGGATGCCCCGCAGTGAGTGGTGAGCGGTCAGTACTGCACGGCGCCAGTGTTCGCCGCGATAGTAATAAAGGACGGACCGCCTTACAAACCAAAGGATGCTGCGCGAGACTGCCGGAGTCGGGTGTCTGCAGCCGATGGCGCGGCAATCGGTGCAATGCGGCATTGCCTTATTGCACCCTACCGGAGGGTGCTGGGCAGAAGGGTTCGCGGCGAGGGCACTGCTACAGGGGATAATATTGTCATCTCGACCGTAGGGAGAGGTCTTTTTTGGAACAGCGGTGTTGTCGGGCCGAGCCTTGTCCGGAGCACCCCTGCGCCTCACCCCCGTAGAGTTGGCATGAAAAAATCGCTCCCGGCGTTTTTTTCACGGCGATGTCACGATGTCCCCAGGGCTTCGCAGCACCTGCAAGGTTAAAACCCGTAGGGCGTAATAACCGAAGGGCATTGCGCCGATGTGGCGGCAACCGGTGCAACCGGCATTGGTCCCGGCATGCCCCAGGCATAGGTGGTAAATGCCGGCCCTTTGCTTCGCCCGCGACCCGTCGCATCATGGGTCTATGTCCAACGTCTTTGAAAGCCAAACACCCCGCTTCTCTGCTGACAGTCCCGGTGCCCTGGCCGACCTGCTGCGCGACGCCGGGCGGCGTGTGCTGTTGTTCGGCCCGCCGGGCGTGGGCAAGTCGACCCTGATCACGGCGTTGGCGCAAGACCTGCCCGGCAGCCGGGTGTTGGGGGCTGATCCGGGTACGCCGCTGTTCGGGGTGCCGGGTGCGGCATGCCTGGGGCACTTGGCCGATGGCGGCTGGCAGACGGATGCCGTCGAGGCGCTGTGCAGCCTGGATGCCGGGCGTTTCCGGCTGCCGCTGGTGGCGGCGGTGACGCGTCTGGCCGGCGAGGTACCCGCGGGGACGACCCTGCTGCTGGACGGACCCGGCGTGGCGCGTGGCATCGCCGGGGCGGAACTGCTGCCGGCCCTGTGCCAGGCAGCGGGGATCGATCGGCTGCTGGTCCTGCTGCGGGAGGGACAGCCACCGCGCCTGGCTGCCGAGCTGGCAGCGTTGCCGGTCGAGGTGATCACCGTGGCGGCCGCAACGGCGGCACAACGGCCGGGCAAGGCGGGCCGGGGCAGGGCGCGCACCGCCCTGTGGGAAGCCTGGCTCGCCGGGGCGCAGGCGCAGCTGCTGGATCTGGCGGGACTGGCCGTGCTTGGCACCCCGCCGCCGCGCAGCGTACCCGAGGCCTGGGCGGGGCGGCAGGTTGCCCTGCTCGCGAGCGGGCGCACGGTGGCACTGGGCGAGGCCCTGGCATTGACAGGGCAGGAACTGCAGGTACGGCTGCCGCCGGGGGCAACCGGCGATGCGCTGCTGGTGCGTGACGCGGGGCGTGATGCGCTTGGCTGGCTCTCCACCGTGCGCCCCTTCGCCAGCGAGCCGGTCTGTTATGTGCCGGCGATGGCGCCCTCGGGCGTGAGTGCACCCGGTCCGCGGCTGAGCACACGGGTGGGCAACCTGGACGTGGAGCTGATCAACGGCGTGTTCGGCGACCCGCTGCTGCACCTGCGCCCACGACACCTGCGCCGCAGCCTGTTGTTCGACCTGGGGGAGGGCGCGCGGCTGTCGGCGCGGCTCGCCCACCAGGTCAGCGATGTGTTCATCTCCCACGCCCACATGGATCACCTGGCCGGCTTCCTCTGGCTGCTGCGTTCACGCATCGCGCTGCTGCCCGCCTGCCGGCTCTACGGTCCGCCCGGGCTGGCGGGGCATGTCGCCGGCCTGGTGCGCGGTTTTCTCTGGGACCGGGCGGCCGAACGTGCGCCGCGCTTCGAGGTGGCGGAGCTGCACGGCGATCGTCAGCGCTGTT
>JANTHH010000287.1 GCA_024762485.1 Chromatiales bacterium | reverse complement strand
CCCACGTCGCCCATGAACACCTGCGCCGGGTAGGCGTTGAACCAGAGGAAGCCCAACCCGGCACCGACCAGCGCAGCGCAGAAGATGGTCAGCTCGCCAACCCCCGGCAGGTAGGGGATGAGCAGGTAGTTGGCGATCACCGTGTTGCCCGAGGTGTAGGCGAACACCGCCAGCGCGCCGGCCACCAGCACCGTGGGCAGGATCGCCAGGCCATCCAGGCCATCGGTAAGGTTGACCGCGTTGGAGGTGCCGACGATGACGAAGTAGGTCAGCAGCATGTACCAGGGGCCCAGGTCGATCGCCACCTGCTTGATGAAGGGCAGGATCAGCGTGGTCTCCGCCGGCAGGGTGGCGGTGCTGAAGAGGGCGTAGGCCGCCAGAGCGCCGAAGATCGACTGCCAGAGATATTTCCAGCGCGCCGGCAGACCGCGGGAGTCCTTCAGCACCAGCTTCTTGTAATCGTCCACCATGCCGACAGCGCCGAAGGCCAGCGTCGTCAGCAGCACGATCCACACATAGCGGTTATCCAGGTCCGCCCATAACAGGGTGGATACCGCCACCGCCACCAGGATCAGTGCGCCGCCCATGGTCGGCGTGCCTGCCTTCGACAGGTGAGACTGAGGTCCGTCGTCGCGCACCGTCTGGCCGATCTTGTAACGGCTGAGGCGGCGGATCATGCTCGGCCCCACCAGGAAGGAGATCAGCAGTGCAGTCAGCACCGCGAGGATCGCCCGCAGCGTGATATAGCGCAGCACACCGAAGCCGCTGTCGAACTGGATCAAATAATCACTCAGCCAGATCAGCATGGCAGACCCTCGGTCAGACCACGCACCACGTTATCCATGGCGGCACTGCGCGAGCCCTTGACCAGGACACTGTCGCCGGCATCGACATGCTCGGCGAGGTGGCGGATCAGCGCCTCGCGGTCGGTGAAATGCACGGCACCGGCACCGAAGGCCTTGGCCGCGGCGGCGCTGAGACTGCCACAGGTATAGAGCCGCTCGATGCCGGCGTCCCGCGCCTGCTCACCGAGTTGGGCGTGCAGTGCCGCCGCACCCTCGCCGAGTTCGGCCAGGTCGCCGAGCACCAGGGTGCGCCGGCCCGGCGCACTGGCAAGTACCGCGATGGCCGCACTCACCGAGTCCGGATTGGCGTTGTAACTGTCATCGATGAGGCGGACAGACAACGGATTCTCCACCGGACAGAGACGGCCCGGCACCGGTCGCAGCGAGGCCAGGCCGGCCTGGATCTGTTCAGGTGCCACCCCCAGCGCGATGGCGGCGGCACAGGCGGCCAGCGCATTGATACGGTTGTGTTCTCCGGCCAGTGCCAGCGAGACCTCGAACGACCCGCTGTCCGTCTCGACCCCGAAGTGACTGATGAACCCCTGCGCATCCCAACCCAGGCGGGCGGGACCGGGACTGCGCACATCGGCTTTTGCACCGCGACCAAAGCTCAACTGCCGCCTGCCGGCAGCCAGTTCGCGCCACAGCGGCGCATGTGGATCGTCGGCATTGAAGACGAACACCCCGTTTTCCACCAGACCGTTGATGATCTCGGCCTTGGCGCGGGCCACACCCTCGACGCTGCCGAAGCCTTCGAGGTGGGCACGCCCGGCATTCAGCAGCAGCGCCACGTCTGGCGCGGCGATATGGCTGAGATAATCGATCTCGCCTGCATGATTGGCGCCCAGCTCCAGTACTGCGTAGTCCTCGTCCTGCAAGCGCGTGAGAGTCAGTGGCAGGCCGATGTCGTTGTTGAGATTCCCGCGGGTGGCGAGCACGCTGGCGTTCTGCCCGAGGATGGCGGCGAGCATCTCCTTCACGGTGGTCTTGCCGTTGCTGCCGGTGATCGCCACCACCCGGGCATGCCCGGCCCGACGCCACGCAGCAGCCATCCGCCCCAGTCCGAGCCGGGTATCGGCCACCTTCAGCCGCGGCAGGCGGTGCGCGAGGTCACGCTCGACCATGGCCGCGCAGGCCCCCTGCTCCGCCGCCACGTCGAGATAGTCATGGCCGTCGAAAGTGGGCCCGCGCAGGGCGACATACAGATCGCCCGGCTGCAGGGTACGGGTGTCGATGCTCACCGTGCGCACGGTGGCATCGTCCCCCTGGACCTCGCCATCCAGGTGCCGCGCCAGTTGGGACAGGGTGAAGGCGATCACGATGCGCCCTCCCCGGCCAACGCCGCCTGCACCTGCTCGCGGTCGTCGAAGGGCAGACGCAGATCACCGACCTGTTGCCAGCGCTCGTGGCCCTTGCCGGCCACCAGCACGATGTCGCCTGGGGCCGCCTCCGCCACTGCGCGGCGGATCGCCGCGGCGCGGTTGCGCTCGACCGTCACGTCATCCTTCCCTGCCATGCCGCGGCGGATGTCGGCAATGATGGCTGCGCCATCCTCGCCACGCGGATTGTCGTCGGTGAGGATCAACCGGTCGCACAGGCGCTGTGCCACCGCACCCATCAGCGGCCGCTTGCCCCGATCGCGCTCACCGCCGCAACCGAACACACAGTGCAGGCGCGCCGGTCGGTGTTCGCGCAGGGAATTCAGCACATTTTCCAGCGCATCGGGCGTGTGGGCGTAGTCGACCACCACCAGAGGCCGGTCGCCGCCGCCGAATGCCTGCATGCGGCCCGGCACGTTCGGCAGGTCGGCCAGACGGGCGACGGCCTGCGCCAGCGGCATGCCCCAGCCGAGCAGCGTGGCGAGCACCAGCAGCAGGTTGTCGACGTTGAATCG
>JANTHH010000286.1 GCA_024762485.1 Chromatiales bacterium | reverse complement strand
TCGTGGGCGCAGGTGCTGCTCCACCAGCAGACTGCCGGCCCAGCCGGCCAGCAAGATGCTCAGCAGGCTAGCCCCCATAATCAAGCCAACGCAGGATGCGGCTGGAGAGACCTGCCGGCAGCACCCCCAGGCACCACATGCCGAGGTTCAGGGGAAAGGGAAAACTGATGCGTGGCTGGCCGCGTTCGAGTCCCCGCCTGATCCTGGCGGCGGCCTGGGCCGGTTCGATCATGAACGGCTTGGGTCCGGGAAAACGCTCGCTCATGGCGGAGCGGACAAAGCCAGGCAGGATCACGCTGACAGCCACGCCCTGAGGTGCGAGCCAGCCGTGGAGTGCCTCGCCGTAGGCCTTCAGCGCCGCCTTGCTGGCGCAATAACTGGGTGTCAGGGGCAGGCCGTACCAGGCGGATAGCGAACTGACCAGCGCAATCTGGCCGCGACGCCGCTGTCGCATGGCATCGATCAGCGGGTGGATGGTGGCGAGAGCGCCCAGCAGGTTGGTCTGCAGGAGCCGTTCGATGGTCTGCCAGTCTTCACCGGTGGCGTGCTCGCGGATATGGCTGGTGATGCCGGCGTTGGCAATCACCAGGTCCACGGTGTGTTGCCTGTCCATCGTCGTTACCCATTCCCTGACGGCCCCGCTGTCGGCGATGTCCATGCAGTTGCTGATCACCTCGGCACCCCGGGCAGTCGCCTGCTGGCTGACCTGCTGCAGGCGCTGCGCATTGCGCCCGGTGAGCATCAGTGTCGTGCCCGGCGCGGCATAGGTCAGGCTCAGGGCTGCCCCGATATCGCCGCTGGCGCCGGTGATGAGTATGTTCTGGGGCATGAAATGTGACGGCATGGCGAGGGTCTGTGTGCCGCTTGGGCGGGTGTTGGGAGAGGAATTCTACAGCAACCACGACAGCACGGATTCGGTTTCCATCAGGCGCAGGCAACCGTTCACGGCAAGATCGATGTCGGCAAGATTGTAGAAGCCGCCGTTTACCTGCGTGGTGTGGATCAGGGTCTTGCGGAAGGCGGTGAAGAGTTCGCGGTCTACCGCAGCGGGTCGTTGCCAGAAGCTGTCCAGGCCGGCCTGATGGGTGAGACCGGGGAGGTCGTAGAGTGCATCGCCGAGGGCGCAGGTGGGGACACCGCTGGCCAGTGAGGTGAGCCCTACGGTGCTGTTGACCACCACGGTGCCGAGGCAGTGGGGCAGCAGCTGTTCCAGTCGCCCGGCCTCCAGGTAGTGGATGCGCCCGGGGTCCAGCCCGAGATGTTCGGCGAAGGCCCTGATGATGCGGCGATAAGGCACGAAGCCGGTATCGAAGGGATGGTTTTTGATCACCAGGTGCTGTTCGGGCAGTGCATGGTGGGCAAAGGACGACAGGCATTCCTCCATCACCCCGACCATGTCCTCGAAGGGGGAGTGCACCCGGATCTGGGTGTCGGCATTCAACTGCAGTGGCAGCAGGAAGAAGGGAGTGCGCCGACTGACCAGGCGGTCGATGTGTGTGGCGGCATCGCCTTTGTGCCAGGGGGCGCGGGAAAAGCGGCTTATCCATCCCGCGTACTCGGCGGCGGCGGTGTCCGGCCGGTGGCTCTGGTAGTGGGGAAAGCGCAGGGGGTTGGAGAGGTTGGCGAAATGGTACCGCAGGTCGTAGGCCACCCGGTCGGCGAGCCGGTAGCTCACTGGCTGCAGCGGACCGATTGCGGGAAGCCGCGGGGCCGTCGCGCGGTACCAGTCGGGATCGCGGGGCAGCGGGGAGTCGGCATTCACCCCGCCGCGCTCGAGGGTGATCCAGTGCGGCCGCAGGTAGCCCTCCTCGAAGACATGGCTCTCGAGGCCCAGACGACGGGCCAGCGTCAGGGCTATGCGGTGCTGGGGGCGGTGATCGCCGAACAGTACCAGATCGGTGATGCCCTCCTGCTGCAGGACCTGCTCCAGGTAGCCGGCGAATTCCGTCATGGGTCTGCGGAACTGGCGGGCCCCGCGGAGCGGCCAGAAATGGGCGTCGCCAGCACTGAAATTGATGCGGTGGATCTCGTGGCCCAGTGCCTGGAGGTGCCGGGCGAGCTGCCCGAAGAAAGGCGTGGCCATGCCCTGAAGGAACAGGAGGCTGCGTGCTGGATGCGTTGGCTGGCTCGATGCGGGCATGATCAGATTCTGACCGGCACAGTCATCGACCGCCGGGAAGGGCGCATCATACCCGTGGTGACGGAGGGCGGGCAAAGCGCGTCGCGCCGAATGTGAGGGGGTTGGCGTAGAATGAGCATCGCGATGGTGAAGACGGGCGGTATGGGTATAGCAAAGAGCCACGGGCGGGGCAGGGTGGGCGCCGGGGAAGCGGGACGCCCGGGCGCCACTGATGCCCTTGAACCCAGGCCTTTTCGGGCGGGGGACTGGTGGTGACCGATTCGTTCCGGCCCGGTCTCGCCGAGCTGCCTTATCCGGAGCAGGTCGCAGACCTGTTTGCCCATATCGCCAGGCGTCCCTGGGCGGTGTGGCTGGACAGCGGTGTCCCGTCTGCGGTGGCGGGGCGCTATGACATCCTTGCCGCAGATCCTTCACACCGTATCACCAGCAACGGCAAGCAGACGCACGTCGAGTTGGCCGATGGGACCATTACCACACATGAGCAGCCGCCGCTGGCGGTGATCCGCACACTGTTGTCCGCTGACGGTGAGCCTGCCTGCCCCCCCGAGGTCCCTTTCTGCGGCGGGGCGATCGGCTATTTCGGCTATGATCTGATGACTGGCGAGGCGCTG
>JANTHH010000285.1 GCA_024762485.1 Chromatiales bacterium | reverse complement strand
CGGCCTGGCCTTGCCCAGGGCTTACGTGTCGGAGCCGCGGCGTGGTTACTCGTGTGATCGCCAGTAGGGGTTCGGGCGCCCTTCGGGCTGGATGGAGAACCGCCGGTAGGTCCACTGATATTGCTCGGGCGCGACGCGCACACAGTCCTCAACGGCCTGATTCAGTGCCGTCGCTGCAACCTGCTGATCCGGGTCGGCCAGGGCCGGATCACCATCCTGCCAGTGGGCGATGAACCGTCCGCCATCGCGCAGGGCAAAGACAAAGCAGACCGGTGCCCCGGTCTTCGCCGCCAGCCGCCCCAGCAGCACCATGGTCAGGGCCGGCTGGCCGAAGAAGGGGGCGAAGACGCCACCCTCGCCATGCTTCGGCTGCTGGTCCGGGAGAATGGCGATCGCCTCGCCACGGCGTAGCGCCTGGTAGAGCGCCTTGATGCCGCCGGCAGTGGTCGGCACCAAGGTGGCCCTGCCACGGCTGCGGCCGCGGACCAGCACCTGCTCCATCCAGGGCTGTCGCGGGGGACGATAGAGGACAGTGAGTGGACCGGCGTATTCTGCCAGCCAATGCACCCCCACCTCCCAGTTACCCAGGTGTGGTGCGGCAAGAATGAGCCCCCGGCCTTCCGCCAGCTTGCTTTGCAGGTGTTCGGCCATACCATCCGCCTGGATACGGGCGAGCCACCGCTGGCGATCCCCCAGCCAGCAGGCGGGCATCTCCAGCAGTGTCATCCCGGCATGGCGAAGGGTACGGCGCAGTAATCGCTCCCTGGCCCTGTCATCCAGCCCGGGAAAGCACAGCGAGAGATTCACCCTGGCATTGTGCCGTTCCCGGTTCGGCAGCCAGCGCATTACCCAGCCGACGCCGATGCCCAGCACGTGCAACAACGGCAGCGGCAGGCGCGCCACCAGCCGGATGAGCAACAGCATCGGGTGTGTGGAGGATGTCAGGGGCATGGGGAGGCGATCATAGCAAGGCTGGCGACAGGCATCCGGCGAACCTGGCGGTGGTACACTCTCCCCCTCGCTGGCAATCTGTAGCCATATCGACCCATCGCCTTCAGACTCCATGAAAACCTGTGATGCCGAAGTATTGGCGACACTCGCCGATCTGCTGAAACGCCATCACCTCGGCCTCACCCAGGTGGCGGAGGGCGCAGACATCCCCGGCTCGTACTGGGGCGCCCCCGAGGCCGGACTGGTGGCCGACAGGCTGCTGGTCAGGGCAGACACCCCCGTGCACTCCGCACTTCACGAGGCCTGTCATTTCATCTGTATGGATGATGCCAGAAGAGCCGCACTGCTGACAGATGCGGGCGGCGACACCGACGAGGAAAACGCTGTCTGCTACCTGCAGATCCTGCTTGCCGACCACTTGCCTGGCATGTCCCGCTGGACCATGATGGCGGACATGGATGCCTGGGGATACAGCTTCCGTCTCGGCTCGGCGCAGGCATGGTTCGAACATGATGCGCGAGACGCCAGGGACTGGTTGCTGGGTCACGGGGTGATCGACACCGCGGGACGCCCGACCTGGCGGAACCGCCGATGAACTCACGACGACACATGGAAACCAGAAGATGATCAGAAAATGCCTGTTCCCTGCTGCCGGCTACGGCACCCGTTTTCTGCCGGCGACCAAGTCGATGCCCAAGGAGATGCTGCCGATCGTCAACAAGCCGCTGATCCAGTACGGTGTCGAGGAGGCCATGGCTGCCGGCATGCATGGGATCGCCATCGTCACCGGACGCGGCAAACGCTCCATTGAGGACCACTTCGACATCAGCTATGAACTCGAACACCAGATCAGCGGCACCTCCAAGGAGGCCTTTCTGGAAGACACCCGGCGGGTGATTGACACCTGCACCTTCTCCTACACTAGGCAGGTGGAGATGAAAGGGCTCGGCCACGCCATCCTCACCGGCGAGACCCTGATCGGTCCCGAACCCTTCGGCGTGGTGCTGGCCGACGACCTGTGCGATGGCGAGGGCGGCGACCCGGTGCTCGCACAGATGGCGCGCATCTACGCCAAATACCGCTGCAGCATTGTTGCCATCGAGGAGGTGCCCGCAGAAGAGGTGCACAAATACGGCGTCATCGAGGCCTCGCCGCTGGAGGAGGACATCTTCATGGTCTCGGACATGGTCGAAAAGCCCGAGGCGGAGGATGCACCGTCGAACATGGCCATCATCGGGCGCTACATCCTCACCCCGGACATCTTCGACGTGCTGCGGCGTACCCCGGCGGGCAAGAACGGCGAACTGCAGATCACTGACGCCCTCAAGACTCAGGCCAAGGAAGGCATGGTCCTCGCCTACAAGTTCAAGGGACAGCGCTACGACTGCGGCAGTGTCGATGGCTTCGTAGCTGCCACCAACCGCTTCTACGAGCGCTACAAACAAGGGGCATGAGGAAGACCTGAGCTCAGTCGACCGTCACGTCCATCAGTTCGAAAAAGGCCGCTGCCTTGTCCAGGCTCTCCCGATACTCCGCCTGTACCTGTGAATCGGCGACGATGCCGCCGCCGGCCCAGTAGCGCACATGGCCGTCGGCGACCAGCAGGGTGCGGATGGCGATGTTACTGTCCATCCGCCCGTCGTATCCGATCCAGGCGATACTGCCGCAGTAGACCTGGCGATCCACCGGTTCCAGTTCACGGATGATCTCCATGGCCCGGATCTTCGGTGCGCCGGTGATCGAACCGCCGGGAAAGCAGGCGGCAAGCAGACTCAGAGCATCCTCCCCCTCTGCCAGTTCGCCGCTGATGGTGCTGACCAGGTGATGCACCGTGGCGAAACTCTCCACCGCAAACAAAGCGGGCAC
>JANTHH010000284.1 GCA_024762485.1 Chromatiales bacterium | reverse complement strand
GGTGACAGCTCTGTCACTCGTTTGAAGGCACGGCTGAAGGCCGCCTCGGACTGGTAGCCCAGGCGGTCGGCCACCTCGGCGATGGTCGCGCCCTGGGCATTCAGCGCCTCCATGGCCACGTACATGCGCCAGCGCGTGACATAGCGCATCACCGGTTCGCCCACCAGCCCGGTAAAACGCGCCGCGAAGGCCGAGCGCGACATGGCCACCTCGGCGGCCAGCGCGGCCACCGTCCAGGCCTTTTCCGGGTCCTGGTGGATCAGGGAGATGGCGCGGCCGATCTGGCGATCCTTCAGGGCCCCGAGCCATCCGCTGCGGGCGGCCGGGTCGGTCTCTATCCAGGCACGGATCGCCTGCACCACCAGGATATCGCCCAGCCGGGTGATCACCGCCTCGCCGCCCGGGCGCATTTCCCGGGTCTCCGCCGCCATCTGGCGCAGGGTGTTCTGCATCCACTCCAGCTGCGGCGAGTGCAGGGCATCGATCACCAGGGTGTGCGGCAGGGTAGCGAGCAGGTCATGCGCCGCCGGATGACTGAAACGCAGCGCACCGCAGATCATGGTGGTTCGCCCTTCCCCCTCGCCGTGGCGCAGAATCTCGTAGCGCTCGCTTACCTGCTGGCGTTCCAGGTCCAGTACATCCGGCGTGGGCACCCCCGGCTCGCTCCACAGCCGGTGCCCGCCGCCCTGGGGTATCAGCGCCAGGGCCCCCGGCTGCAGCAACCGGGGTTCACCCTCCTCGTCCGTATCCAGCCAGCCCTGCCCCTCGGTCACCACATGGAACCAGAGATGGCCCGGCATGGGCGGCACCGCGGCGCCCCAGCGTCCACACAGATCGGAGCGGCAGTAATACAGGCCATCCACCCGCAGGAAATGCAGGACCTCGCCGAGGGTGTCCGACGGCACGGACTGATCAAAGGGGCTGCGTGTGCTCATGTCGTGGAGTCTAGGAGACAAAAGGGCAGCCATCCATGAACCCTGGACGATCGGGCATGAAACAGCGCGTTGCTGCCATGGGAGAGCCGACAAGCCGTTGCCATAGTGGATGACAGGCATATCGCCGATCGTGCAACCGAAGAGGAAGCAATCATGGAAACAACCCGGCAACACATTCTGATCACCGGCGGCACCGGCAAGACCGGCCGTCGCATCGTGCAACGCCTGCAGGCCAGCGGCCATCCGCTGCGGGTCGGTTCCCGCTCCGCCGCCCCGCCCTTCGACTGGCACGACCCCGACACCTGGCCCGCCGCCCTGACAGGCGTCACCGCCGTGTATGTCGCCTACTATCCCGACGTGGCCATCCCGGGCGCAGTGGATACGGTGCAGTCCTTCGTTGAAAGTGCAGTGGCCAGTGGTGTCGAGCGCCTGGTGCTGCTGTCCGGTCGCGGCGAGGAGGAGGCCCAGCGGGCCGAGCAGGTCGTCAAGGATGCTGGCCTCGACTGGACCATCCTGCGCTGCAGCTGGTTCGCCCAGAACTTCGACGAGAACTTCCTGGTGGATGCGGTACGCGCCGGCGAAATCGCCCTGCCAGCCGGTGAGGTGAAGGAGCCTTTCATCGATGTGGAGGACATCGCCGACGTGGCCTACGCAGCTCTGACCGAGGATGGTCATGCGGGCAGACTCTACGAGCTGACCGGCCCCCGCCTGCTCAGCTTCGCCGATGCCGTCGACGAGATCGCCCAGGCGACCGGACGGGAGATCCGATACCTGCAGGTCACCCCGGGGCAATATCTGGAAAGCCTGGCCGAACAGGGCGTGCCTGACGACTTTGCCTGGCTGCTCAACTACCTGTTCGGCACGGTGCTGGATGGCCGCAACGCCCATTTGGCCGATGGCGTGGAGCAGGCACTGGGCCGCGGGCCCCGGGACTTCAGGGACTATGCGCTCGCAACCGCGAGTAGCTGCGCCTGGGCGGGGTGACAGCGATCAGGACCGCCCCGGGACCCGGGGTGGTCCTGCGCGGCCCTCATCCCTGGAACTTGCCGCTGCGCAGGTGCTGCGCCTCCATCAGTTCGAGTTCGCGTGAGCCGGAGACAACGACCTCGGGGTCCGGGACAAAGTCCACATCCGGCGAGCGGTCGACATAGGGCACGGCGTTCAGGATGACCTTCATCGCATTCAGACGGGCCAGGTGCTTGTTGTTGGAGCGGATGATCTTCCACGGCGCATGGGTGGTGTGCGTTCTTTTCAGCATCTCGTACTTGACGCTGGTGAAGTCGTCCCAGCGTTCCTGGGCCTGCACGTCGACCTCGCTCAGTTTCCACTGCCGCAACGGGTCGGTCATGCGACGCTCGAACCGGCGTGCCTGCTCTTCCCGGGTCACGCTGAAATAGAGCTTCACCAGGATGGTGCCCTGGCGGATGAGCTCCTTCTCGAAGCCGGTCACGCCCAGCATGAAATTGTCGTACTCCTCAGGGGTGCAGAAACCGAACACCGGCTCCACCATCGCGCGGTTGTACCAGCTGCGGTCGAACAGCACGACCTCCCCGCCCCGCGGAAACTGGCGGACGTATTTCTGGAAGAACCACTCGGTGCGTTCATGCTCCGTCGGCTTGCCGAGGGCGACCACACGATAGTGTTTCTCATTCATGTAACGGGTCACGCGGCGGATGGTGCCGCCCTTACCTGCTGCGTCGCGGCCCTCGAAGAGGATGATCATGCGCTGTTTGCTGTCTTCCAGGTATTGCTGCATCTTGATCAGTTCAACCTGGAAAGGCTTCAGCTCCTCTTCCCGCTGATAGCGGCGGAAGGCCTTCTTCTTCAGCTTTTTCAGAGAGCCGGCCTTCCCGACCTGTTTGTCCGGGTGGGTATCGGGCAGGACATGGGCGTCATC
>JANTHH010000283.1 GCA_024762485.1 Chromatiales bacterium | reverse complement strand
ACCGGCAAGCCGGTCGAGGTGGACGCTGCGGCCTTCCAGAAACAGCTGACCCGTTCCGACATCCCCCTGCTGGTGGATTTCTGGGCACCCTGGTGCGGTCCCTGTCGGATGATGGCGCCGGCCTTCGAGCAGGCGGCCGCGGCCCTCGAGCCCTCGGTGCGTCTGCTCAAGGTCAATACGGAGGCGGAACAGGCGCTCGGGGCGCAGTTCAACATCCGCAGTATCCCGACGCTGGCGATCTTCCACCAGGGTCGCGAGGTCGCACGCCAGGCTGGCGCGATGGACGCCCGGGGGATCCAGAACTGGGTGCGCCAGGTGCTGTCCTGACACCGGGCTCCCACCGCTGATGCCCCGTGCGGTGCGCGCTGGGAAGGGGGATTTGCGCCGAAATGCACATGGACAGGGAGGGGCGCCCTCGCGTACTATCTGACCCGCAGCGAGGGGTTGCATTACCCATGTCTAACTCAGGAGTTCCTGCGGGATCATCAGCCCGGCGGGCGCTCTCTTTTTGTGTGTGCGTATGACTAAACCGGCGATCCTTGTTCTCGAAGACGGCAGCGTGTTCCATGGCCGTTCCATTGGTGCCGACGGACAGACGGTTGGCGAGGTGGTGTTCAATACGGCCATGACCGGCTACCAGGAGATTCTCACCGATCCCTCCTACAGCCGGCAGATCGTCACGCTGACCTATCCGCACATCGGCAATACCGGCACCAATCACGAAGACCAGGAGTCCGGTGCGGTGCACGCGGCCGGCCTGGTGATCCGTGACCTGCCGCTGCTGGCGAGCAACTGGCGAAACGAGCAACCCCTCGACCAGTATCTGGTCGAGAATGAAACCGTCGCCATCGCCGATATCGACACCCGCAAGCTGACCCGTCTGCTGCGCGAGCAGGGCGCCCAGAATGGCTGCATCATGGCCGGCGAGGGCATTGACGAGGCCGCGGCGCTGGCGGCCGCCCGGGCGTTCCCCGGCCTCAAGGGCATGGATCTGGCGAAAGAGGTCACCACCCACCTGCCCTACGAGTGGGCGCAGGGCAGCTGGACCCTGGAAGGCGGCCTGCCGGGTGCGCCCCATCCCATCGACGAAAAACTGCCGCGTCACGTGGTGGCCTACGACTTCGGCATCAAGCGCAACATCCTGCGCATGCTGGTCGATCGTGGCTGCCACATCACCGTGGTACCTGCCCAGACACCGGCCGCCGAGGTGATGGCGCTGGAGCCGGATGGCGTGTTCCTGTCGAACGGTCCGGGCGACCCCGAGCCCTGTGACTACGCCATTACGGCGATCCGCGAGATCCTCGAGACCGACACCCCGCTGTTCGGGATCTGCCTGGGTCACCAGCTGCTTGGCCTGGCCTCCGGCGCGCAGACGGTGAAGATGAAGTTCGGTCATCACGGTGCCAACCACCCGGTGCAGGACCTGGAAAAGGGCCACGTGATGATCTCCAGCCAGAACCACGGTTTCGCGGTGGACGAGGCGAGCCTGCCGGCCAATCTCAAGGCGACCCACAAGTCCCTGTTCGACGGCTCGCTGCAGGGTATCCACCGCACCGACAAGCCGGCTTTCAGCTTCCAGGGGCATCCCGAGGCCAGCCCCGGGCCGCATGATGTGGCGCCGGTGTTCGATCATTTCATCGAGCTGATGGATCAGCAGGGCTGAGGCAGTGCCGACAGCCTCCCATTGCAACGCAACGGTTCACCCAGAAGACGACATTCGATGCCAAAACGCACAGACATCAACAGCATCCTGATCATCGGCGCCGGGCCCATCGTCATCGGCCAGGCCTGCGAGTTCGACTATTCGGGCGCCCAGGCCTGCAAGGCGCTGCGCGAGGAGGGCTATCGGGTGGTCCTGGTGAACTCCAACCCGGCCACCATCATGACCGACCCGGAGATGGCCGACGCCACCTACATCGAGCCCATCGACTGGCAGACGGTGGCGCAGATCATCAAGAAGGAGCGTCCCGACGCGCTGCTGCCGACCATGGGTGGGCAGACTGCGCTGAACTGTGCACTGGACCTCGACCGCGAGGGCGTGCTGGATAAATACGGCGTGGAGTTGATCGGCGCCAGCAAGGAAGCCATCGACAAGGCAGAGGACCGCGACCTGTTCCGCCAGGCGATGCGCAAGATCGGCCTCGACCTGCCACGCTCGGCCATCGCCCACTCCATGGAGGAGGCGCAGCAGGTGCAGGCGGCCATCGGCTTTCCCACCATCATCCGTCCCTCCTTCACCATGGGCGGCTCGGGCGGTGGCATCGCCTACAACAAGGAGGAATTCGAGGAGATCTGCGAGCGCGGGCTGGACCTCTCGCCCACCAAGGAGCTGCTGATCGAGGAGTCCATCCTCGGCTGGAAGGAATACGAGATGGAGGTGGTGCGTGACCGCGCCGACAACTGCATCATCGTCTGCTCCATCGAGAACCTCGACCCGATGGGTGTGCACACCGGCGACTCCATCACCGTGGCGCCGGCCCAGACCCTGACCGACAAGGAATACCAGATCATGCGCGACGCCTCGCTGGCGGTGCTGCGCGAGATCGGTGTGGATACCGGCGGCTCCAACGTGCAGTGGGCCGTCAACCCGGACAACGGCCGCATGATCATCATCGAGATGAACCCGCGGGTGTCCCGCTCCTCGGCACTGGCCTCCAAGGCGACGGGCTTTCCCATCGCCAAGGTCGCCGCCAAGCTGGCCGTCGGCTACACCCTGGACGAACTGCGCAACGAGATTACCGGCGGCGTCACCCCGGCCTCCTTCGAGCCGGCCATCGACTACGTGGTCACCAAGGTGCCGCGCTTCGCCTTCGAGAAATTCCCCCAGGCCGACG
>JANTHH010000282.1 GCA_024762485.1 Chromatiales bacterium | reverse complement strand
CACCACCGGCATGATGCAGCCGCAGCTGGCAAAAAAGATCGAACAGCAGACCCGCAAGGACTTTCCCGAAGGCATACCCGGCTTCGGTACCGATGCCCTGCGCTTCACCTTTGCTGCACTCGCCTCGACCGGGCGGGATATCAAGTTCGACCTGGGTCGCATCGAAGGCTACCGCAACTTCTGCAACAAGTTGTGGAACGCCTCACGCTACGTGTTGATGAACACCGAGGGTGAGGACTGCGGCGCCGACGGCGGCGAGGTGGACCTCTCTGCGGCCGACCGTTGGATACTGTCCAGGCTGCAGCAGACCATCGCCGACACCCGCGAAGCCATCGAGGGCTACCGCCTCGATCTCGCCGCCAAGGCCATCTACGAATTCACTTGGAACAACTATTGTGATTGGTACCTGGAATTATCCAAGCCGGTGCTGACCAGCGATGATTCCAGCGCGGCCGCCAAGCGCGGCACACGTCGCACCCTGGTGCAGGTACTGGAGACCCTGCTCCGCCTGGCACACCCCATCATGCCCTTCATCACGGAAGAGATCTGGCAGCGGGTCGCCCCGCTGGCCGGCGTCAAGGGCGAGACCGTCATGCACCAGCCCTACCCCGAAACCCGGGAAGGTCTGGCAGACGCGGCCGCAGTCGCCGAGATGGAATGGGTGATGAACTGCATCCTTGGCATCCGCAAGATCAAGGGCGAGATGAATATCCCCCCTGGCAAGCCGGTGCCCGTACTGCTGGCCAACGCCAGCGCTCAGGACGAGGCCTGGCTGCGCAACAGCCGCAACTATCTCGATTTTCTCGCCCGCACCGAGTCCGTCGAGCTGTTGCCCGAAGGCGAGGATGGTCCCGAGTCAGCGACCGCGCTGGTGGGTGAAATGAAACTGCTGATCCCCCTCGCCGGACTTATCGACAAGGACGCCGAGCTGGCGCGTCTCGACAAGGAGATCTCACGCCTGCAGCAGGAGATCGAACGGACCCGCAAGAAGCTCGGCAACGCCAACTTTGTCGACAAGGCGCCGGCAGCCGTGGTGCAGAAGGAAAAGGACAAGCTGGAGAAGGCCGAGGCGGCCTTGACCGAACTTCAGGCCCAGGCAGAAAAGATTCAGGGGCTCTGAAAAACCGCCTTCACGGCATGCCGCTCACTTCGCTGCCGCCTTGGTTGTTTCTGGCAATGGATACCCTGCTGCCTCGAGCTTGTTTTTCAGACCCGGCAGCGGATACCCGAGTGAATAGGCCTTTTTCGCAACAGTGACGGCATCATCGAGCCGCCCTGAATCGACTAACAAAAGGCCTAGATTATAATAGGCCTCAGATGCTTTAGGATCGGCCTCGATGACCCTCCTGTACCACTTCTCCGCCTCATCAAGTCGGCCAACTTTCTGCAGATAGTACGCCATCAGCATCTGTACCTTGACATCGTCCGGTGCGAACGCGTTGGCACGCTTCAGGTAACAGATGGTTTTTGCCTTCATTACGTAGCGACCCGGA
The DNA here is from genome assembly GCA_024762485.1 of Chromatiales bacterium. Taxonomy (GTDB): domain Bacteria; phylum Pseudomonadota; class Gammaproteobacteria; order Chromatiales; family Chromatiaceae; genus JANTHH01. Next base: position 1,353 of record JANTHH010000282.1, on the reverse strand, counting down.
AAGTAACCCGGATCCACGTTGGGGATGATTTCTGTTTCCAGGCGTATCAATGCCAGCAGGGCGCGCTGATGGTTCGGGAATGCATTCAGTGTGTACATGAAGTCGCCACTGAAATTCCCGTGATCGGGCATGATGAAATTCTCAGACTCCGGCGTAAAATGATAACTCTCGACCAAGCTCTTGGTCTCGGAACTTGCGGTTCTGTAATCGAAGGGACCGAAATTGAAGCGCTTCCCCCGGCAGGGGACACCATCAAAATCCTTTCCCACAAACCCGAAACCCTTGCTTGCCCCAGCAATCGAGGGGGACAAGGCCAGGATGAGGATCAGCTTAATAACAGCGGCTTTTCTCATTTTCTGCATCATGTCTAATTCAGAACTCACCAAGTGCGCAGTATCTACAACTGGAATGTAGCCAGATGACGACTCAAAAACTCCCCGAAAACAAACACGGCCCTGAATGCAAGACCCTGCAGAAGCCGTTGCCGGGCATCAATCTCCTCATGCTGCCGGCAAGAAACGACACCAGTGACGACACAACGGCCTTTGATCTTGGCAATACGGACCCGATTATATCCATAACCAACGTCATCACGCCCATCGTTGATAATCCCGATGAATCCGGATGCGTTGACAGCTGCAACCTGAAGCACAACGTCACCGCCCATGCCGATTCACGAATCTGTATCACCAAGGCGTTGGCGATCGTCATCCACAGCACGATACAGAAAAAACTGCCGCAAGCGGAGCACACCCGCACTGCACCCGATATCATATGGCAGCAGAATATGGCCGTTTCCCACTCCGACCATCCGGTGGGCGCCACAGTTCATAACCAATGCCATAGGCTTTGGCCTGCCCGTTCATCGCGGCAAGACTGCGAGGGGGAGGCCGCAGAGGGGAATAGGCTTCCTTCTGGAACTATCACGGGTGTTCCACCTCAACCTGCTGGCCATCGGTGAGCGTCTGAACGACCCGGGCACACAACTGATCGAGGTCGAATGATTCGATGGACCTGCCAGAGATAGACGATTTCACGAACCTGCTCCTCCGGGACACGCCGCTCATCGATGTGCGTGCCCCGGTGGAGTTCGCCGAGGGCGCCTTCCCCACCGCGGTCAACCTGCCACTGATGAACGATCAGGAGCGGCACGAGGTCGGCATCCATTACAAGGAAGAGGGACAGGCGGCCGCGGTCGAGCTCGGCGAGTCACTGGTCGCCGGTGAACGCCGTGACCGGCGCATAGCCGCCTGGCGGGACTTTGCACAGCAGCACCCTGAGGGTGCGTTGTACTGCTTTCGCGGCGGCATGCGCTCGCAGATCAGCCAGCGCTGGCTCTATGACGAATGCGGC
>JANTHH010000281.1 GCA_024762485.1 Chromatiales bacterium | reverse complement strand
TTGATGGCATGAGCGATGTCGACCACCGCGTTGTCGTAGAAATACAGCCCGGTGACGGCGAAGTTGGACTTCGGCTCGGCGGGTTTCTCCTCGATCGACAGCACCTTGCCCCCGGCATTGAATTCCACCACCCCGTAACGCTCCGGGTCGCTGACACGGTATGCAAAAACGCAGGCCCCTTCTGTTAGCTGGGCGGCGTTTCTCAACATGCCGCTGAGGTTGTGGCCATAGTAGATGTTGTCACCGAGGATCAATGCACAGGGATCACTGCCGACAAAGTCCTTGCCGAGAATGAAGGCCTGGGCCAGGCCGTCCGGGCTCGGCTGCACCTGATAACTCAGCGACAGTCCCCACTGGCTGCCGTCACCGAGCACCTGCTCGAAGCGCGGAGTGTCCTGCGGGGTGGAGATGATCAGGATCTCACGGATACCCGCCAGCATCAGGGTGCTGAGCGGGTAATAGATCATCGGCTTGTCGTAGACCGGCAGCAGCTGCTTCGAGACCGACAGGGTCAGTGGATAGAGTCGGGTGCCGGAACCCCCTGCGAGGATGATGCCTTTCATCTTTATTTATCCCCTGTTTCCTGCTCAGGCTGGAATCTGGCCAAGACGCTCACCACGGTAGGCGCCGCTGCGCACCCGCTGCCACCAGTCCTCGTTGGCCAGGTACCAGTCGACGGTCTTGCGGAATCCGCTCTCGAAGGTCTCCTGCGGCACCCATCCCAGTTCGCGCTCGATCTTGCCGGCGTCGATGGCATAACGCAGATCGTGCCCCGGACGATCGGCGACATGAGTGATCAGGTCCGCGTAACGCGCCACGCCGGGCGGATGTTCGGGCACCCGCTCCTCCAGCAGGTTGCAGAGGGTCTGTACCACGTCGAGATTCTTCATCTCGTTGTGGCCACCGATGTTGTACACCTCGCCGAGGGTGCCGCGTTCCAGCACCGTCACCAGCGCCCGGGCGTGATCATCGACATACAGCCAGTCACGGATCTGGTCGCCCGCGCCGTACACCGGCAGGGGCTTGCCCTCCAGGGCATTGATGATCATCAGCGGCACCAGCTTCTCGGGGAACTGGTAGGGGCCGTAGTTGTTGGAACAGTTGGTGGTGATAACCGGCAGGCCGTAGGTGTGGTGCCAGGCCCGCACCAGGTGGTCTGACGAGGCCTTGCTCGCCGAATAGGGCGAGTTGGGCTGGTAGGCCGTCTCCTCGGTGAACATGCCCTCAGCGCCGAGGCTGCCGTAGACCTCGTCGGTGGACACATGGTGGAAGCGGAAGGCGGCCTGCTCTGCCACGGACAAGCCCATCCAGTACTTGCGGGCCGCCTCCAGCAGGGTGTAGGTGCCGATGATGTTGGTCTCCATGAAGGCCGCCGGGCCATCGATGGAACGGTCCACGTGGCTCTCTGCCGCCAGGTGCATGATGGCCGCGGGACGGTACTGCTCGAACAGCCGCGCTACCTCGCCGGCATCGCGGATATCCACCTGTTCGAAGTGGTAGCGGGGATCGCCGTCGATGTCGGCGAGCGACTCGAGGTTGCCGGCATAGGTCAGGCTGTCGACGTTCACCACATCCCAGTCGGTGTCCCGGATGAGGTGACGCAGCACGGCCGAGCCGATAAAGCCGGCCCCGCCGGTCACCAGGATACGTTTGGCCATCGCGTTACTTCCTCGTCAATCTGAAAAGACATCATCAAGCACCTGATCGAGCGCCTCGTCCCAGGCGGGCATTTGCACGCCGAAGACCTGTTCGAGTCTGGCATTGTCCAGCACCGAGTAGGCAGGGCGGGGCGCGGGCAGGGGGTACTGATCGGTGGTGATCGGGTTGAGCCGGGTGGTCCTGCAGCTCTCGCCACGCTGCACCAGGCCATCGAGGATCGCCTGTGCAAAGCCGTGCCAGCTGGTCTGCCCCGCCGAGCTCAGGTGATAGAGACCGCCGCCCTCATCCCAGATGGCGGGATCACGGGCCGCCACGGCCATCAGCTGGGCGGTGGCCCCGGCGATATGACGCGACCAGGTGGGTGCACCGACCTGATCGGCGACGATTCCCAGCTCCTCGCGCTCGGCAAACAGCCTGCGCATGGTGCGGAAGAAATTGTGCCCACGGATACCGTATACCCAGCTGGTGCGCAGGATCAGGTGGTGTCCGTCCACCGCAGCGATCGCCTGCTCGCCGGCCAGCTTGCTGCGGCCGTAGACGCTCTGCGGGTTGGTCGGTGCATCAGCGCCATAGGGTGTACCGGCGGTTCCGTCGAACACGTAGTCGGTGGAGTAGTGGATCAGTGGACAGCCCAGCGCCTTCGCCTGCTCGGCAATGATGCCGGGTGCGATACCGTTGACCGCCATGGCGAGCTCGGGCTCCTGCTCCGCCTTGTCCACGGCGGTGTAGGCGGCAGCATTGACGATCCACTGGGGACGCACGCTGTCGATGGCATTGCGGACACTGTCGGCATCGGCGAGGTCCACCCGGCACCCCGCGCTGCCCCGCCCGGCACATACCACCTCACCCAGGGTCGACAGCGTGCGCCGCAGCTCCCAGGCGACCTGGCCGGTCTCGCCGAACACCAGTATGCGTGGCCGCTTCAACTCCCGCGCCTCCCTCACACCGGCTCACCATAGACCGGCAACCGCCCGGCCGGCATGTCCCTGAGTCGCGTGGCATCCCGGTCCTTGGCGGACAGCTCCACCTCGGTCAACGGCCAGTCGATGCCGATGTCCGGATCGTTCCAGAGGATGCTGCCCTCGTGCTCGGGTGCGTAGTAACGGGTGCACTTGTAGGCGAACAGGGCGGTTTCAGAGGTCACGCAGAAGCCGTGGGCGAAGCCCTCGGGCACATAGAGCTGGCGCCGGT
>JANTHH010000280.1 GCA_024762485.1 Chromatiales bacterium | reverse complement strand
GTTGTCACGGCTGGCACCCGATGCCACCTTCGAGGATGCGTACGATTACTACGGTGACATCGTCGATGTGTTCTATGACGGGGCTTCGGGTGTCTCCACCCTGACGGTCAAGGCGACAGCCGCGAAAGACGCGCAACGCTTTGCGCAGGCGATCCTGGGTTACGCCGAGGAGATGGTGAACGGCCTCTCGGAACGGGCACGGCAGGACCGGATACGCTTTGCCCGCCAGGAAGTGGAAATGGGCGAGCGCCGGCTGGCAAAGGCGCGCCTGGCGATCCTCGAACTGCAGTTGCAGACCGCCGACCTCAATCCGGAGGCCTCCGCCACGGCGATCATGGGGGTGCGAGGCGAGCTCGAAGCCGAGCTGGCGAAGGCACAGACGGAGTTGCGGGAATTGCAGGCCTTCATGCGTGAGGGGGCGCACCCCGTCGCAGCGCTGAAGGAACGGATAACCTCGCTGGAGGCACAGGTGGCGGAGGAGACCCGGAAGCTGGTCGATGCCAGGCCGCAGAGTCTCAGCTCATCCATTGCCCGCTTTGAACCCCTGGTGCTGGAAAAGGAATTCGCCCAGAAGGCCTACGAGTCGGCGCTGGCATCGCTGGAACTGGCTCGCGCCGAGGCGGCTCAGCAGCACCGTTACCTGGCGACCGTGGCGACGCCTTCACAGCCGGACGAGGCGGCATATCCGGAGCGTGGGCGCAATATCTTCATCGTCTTCCTGCTCGCACTGCTGGGTCTGGGTATCGGCAGCCTGGTACTGGCCGCGGTGCGTGAACATGCCAATCTCTGATACCTGTCGGAACCTCTCTATGGAACATGCTCTTCACCCCATGAACAGGCGACTGAACAAGCGATCGCCGCAGCGGATCGCCCTCGGGATGATGATGGTGCTGTGGCTCCTTGCGGCCTTCAGCGCCGTGGCGCAGCAGGCGCCCATCGAGGAGGAGGGGGTCCAGCCCTTCGGCGCCAACCTGTTCACCGGCAACTTTCTCAAGACCCGGGAGGATGGACTCAATCCAAACTACGTGGTCACCAAGGGTGACCAGGTGGCGGTCCGGGTGTGGGGCGCACTGGCCATCAACGATGTCTTCACCGTCGACAGCCAGGGCAACATCTTCCTGCCGGAGATCGGCCCGGTGCACCTGGAGGGCAAGCGCAACGCCGATCTCACCCGCGTGGTGGAAGAGCGGATCGGCAAGGTCTACAGCAAGAGCTTCCGGGTCTACACCAGCCTGGTGACCTCACAGCCGGTGCTGGTTTATGTGACCGGCCTGGTCGCCAATCCAGGCCGCTACGCCGGGATACCCTCCGACAGCCTGCTGTATTTTCTCGACCTGGCCGGTGGTATCGACCCGGCTTTCGGCAGCTACCGGGACATCGAGATCATCCGCAACGGCAAGCGCATCGCCCACGTGGATCTGTACCGCTTCATCCTCGACGGTGAGATCCCCTCACCGCAGTTTCGCGACGGCGACACCATCCTGGTGAAGCGACGAGGGGCCGCGGTCGAGGTCCTGGGCGAGGTGGCACGACCGGCCTCGGTGGAATTCCAGGTGCTCGAGCCGACCGGTGCCGAGCTGTTCGAGATCATCCCCAAGGCGGCACGGGTAACCGAGGTCACGCTGGAGGGCATCCGCGACGGCCAGCCCATCCATCATTCGCTGACCATCGACGAATTCAGCCGCTTCCCGCTCGACGACGGCGACCGGGTGATCCTGCGCAGTGAGGGTCGCGCGCCCGATATCCTGGTACGGCTGGAAGGCGAATTCGAGGGCGCATCGGTGTTCTCGGTGCCGCGTGGGACCCGACTGCTGGACTTTCTCGATACCATCCCGGTCAACCCGGAGCTGGCCGATACCGCGTCCATACACCTGCGCCGCAAGTCGGTTGCCCAGGCCCAGCGGGATGCCATCAGTGACAGCCTGTTCCGGCTCGAACGCAGCGCCCTGCTGGCACTGTCCGACTCGGCCGGCGAGGCGGATATCCGCGTCAAAGAGGCGGAGTTGACCAAGAAGTTTGTCGAGCGGGCCCGGCTGATCGATCCGCTGGGACGGGTGGTGACCTCGCAGGGCGGGGCGCAGCAGAACCTGCTGCTGGAGTCGGATGACGTGATCGTCATCCCCTCGAAGACCCGGGTGGTGCGCATCGGCGGCGAGGTGCTGATTTCCCAGGCGGTGCTGTATGACCCGAGCTACAGCGTGCAGGACTATATCGAAAAGGCCGGCGGTTATTCGGATCGCGCGGACGACGGCCGGGTGATCGTTCTGCGGCCGAACGCCGAGGTCGCACTCACGGATCTCAACGCCGAGATCGGTCCGGGTGACGAGATCCTGGTGCCGCCGCGCATCGACACCAAGGTGATCCAGAACGCCTCGGACATCATGCAGATCATCTACCAGATCGCCGTCGCCGCCAGCGTCGCGCTCAATCTTTGAGGCGGAAGGAGGTGGGCGTGGAGATCCTGTCAACCAGATTGCCGGGCGTGGTGCTGCTGCAGCCACAGGTGTTCGGAGACGAGCGGGGCTTCTTCATGGAGACCTGGAGTCGGCAACGCTATGCCGCGGCCGGTCTGCCGGAGGACTTCGTGCAGGACAATCTTTCCTTCTCGCGTCACGGCGTGCTGCGCGGCCTGCATTTCCAGCAGCCCGGGCCGCAGGGAAAGCTGGTGTCGGTGCTGCAGGGAGCGGTATTCGACGTGGCGGTGGACATCCGCCAGGGCTCACCGACCTTCGGCCAGTGGGAAGGCTACGAGCTGTCCGCCGAGAACCGGCGCCAGCTCTATGTGCCCGAGGGCTTCGCCCACGGCTTCTGCGTGACCTCTGAAACCGCCCTGTTCGCCTACAAGTGCACCCGTTACTACGC
>JANTHH010000279.1 GCA_024762485.1 Chromatiales bacterium | reverse complement strand
CCGGAAAGGTCGGCAAAGGAGCTGTTCAGGGTGTCGAGCCCGGAGACGGTGCCGAACTGGGCGATCTGGCCGAGGAACTCGCCATTGTCCATCGGCTCGAAGGGGTCCTGGTTGTTCAGCTGGGTGATCATCAGGGTCAGAAAGGTGTCGAGTCCCAGTTCGCTGCTGTCGGTCGGCTCCTGGGTCTTGGTCAGACCGAGCGAGGCGTACAGCTCGCTGTTGGCATCGGCCACATTGGATACGCTGCTCATGGCTTGTTACTTCCCGAGGTTGAGGGTGGCGCTCATCATCTGACGGGCAGAATTGATGATTTCCACGTTGCTTTGATAGGCGCGGGAGGCCGAGATCATGTTGGCCATCTCCTCCACCACGTTGACGTTGGGCCGGTAGATGTAGCCGTCGGCATCGGCCTGCGGATGGCCCGGCGAATACTCGCGCAGTGCCGGGGCCTCGCTCTCCACCACGCCGGCCATCTTCACCCCGGTGGCGGTGGCGTCCGGATTCAGCTCGTCCATCATCGCTTTGAACACCGGCTGGCGGCTCTTGTAGGTCTGCTCGATGCTGCTGGACACCGCGTCCACGTTGGCCATGTTGCTGGCCACCAGGTTCATGCGCTGGCCCTGGGCGGCCATGGCGGAGGCGGCGATGTCGAAGATCTTTAGGCTGGACATGATCAATTACCCTTGATTGCGGTCAGCAGACTCTTGATGCGCCCGTCGAGGAATCGCAGGCTGGCCTGGTACTGGAAGCTGTTGGCGCTGAAGGCCATCTGCTCGCGCTCGGCCTCCACGGTGTTGCCGTCGAGGGACGGCTGCGAGGGCACGCGGTACAGCATGTGTGCCGCTGCGGTCGGATCGAGATCGGGTGCGATGTGGCCGGGACTGGTGGCCGTGAGACGGATGTGACCGCCGTCCTTCACCTGTGCCTGAAGGACATTCTGAAAATCGATATCCCGTGCCTTGTAGCCCGGGGTGTCGGCATTGGCCAGATTGGCGGCGAGCACCTCGCCGCGCCTGGCGCGCAGCTTCAGTGCCTGCTCGTGAATACCAAATACGTCGTCCAGTTTCATGCTTCTGCCCGCATCTGTCGTTACGTTGACAGAACAAGAGCAGACTTCATGCCAACCCGTCAGGGCATGGATACAACGGGGGTTTTCAGCGATCCGGGGGGATTCTGGTGCCTCAAGCGGCAAGCGGTTGCCACCGACCGGCAAGGCCCGTGGCGGCAGGGCTCAGCGGCGGCGGTAACCGATGCCGCCGCTGACGTTGACCATCTCGAAGAGTTCCTGGTGGCCACTGAGGGATTCGGTGGAGCCAAGGAACAGGAAGCCGCCGGGGTTGAGCGCCCGCGCCATGCGCTCGATGATCTGGCGCTTCAGGTCGGCGGAGAAATAGATCAGCACGTTGCGGCAGAAGATCGCGTCGAAGCGCCCGAGCACGTCGATCGGCTTGGTGAGGTTGAACTCGCGAAAGCTCACCCCGGTGCGGAACTCCGGCAGCACCTCGAGGCAGTCGCCGTCTTCCTTGAAATAGCGTTTGCGCTGCTCGTCGTTGAGGCCACGCCCGGCGGAGATGCCGCAATAACGGGCCGAGCGGGCCAGCGCCAGCATGGTGGGCGAGATATCGGTGCCGACGATCTCCACCCGGCTGCCAGGGGCACCGCGTCCGCTGCGTCGCGCATCGCCAAGCACCATGGAAATGTTGTACGCCTCCTGGCCGGAGGACGAGGCCGCGGACCAGACACGGAACACACCACCCTGGTGGTTGGCCAGCCCTTCCTCGGCAAGAATCCTGAAATGGGTGGGATCGCGAAACCAGAAGGTCTCGTTGGTGGTCATGGCGTCGATCACCGCCGCCTGGACGGTGCGCCCGGAAAAGCTCCCGAGCTTTTCCACCAGCTGCCCGTAATCACTCATGCCGTCCTTGTCCAGAAGCCGGCCGAGCCGGCTGCTGACCAGGTATTCCTTGCCCTTGCCCAGGCGGATCCCCGCCTTGTCCTCGAGGAACTTGTGTATGGCCTGGTACTGGTCCGCTGTCAGGTTTGCTGCCACGTCGACTCCATTAATCGTTACTGTGCTGCCTGGTCGGCATGCCGCTTCAACTGATCATGCACCGTCTGCGCCAGCGCATCCGGCTCCCATTTCGAGCGGAATTCGTTGGCTCCGACCTTTTCGACCAACTGGTTGTTGAAGACCCCGCTGAGCGATGTGTGCAGCACCACGTAGAGATGTGACAGCGCCGGATCCTGACGGATCCTGGTGGTCAGCGAATAGCCATCCATCTGCGGCATCTCCACGTCGGACAGCACCATCGCCAGCCAGTTTTTCAGATCCCGGCCCTCTGCCACCCAGCTCTGCAATTGCTCCCAGGCGGCCTTGCCGTCGCTGCACAGGGTGCAGGACACACCCATCTGGTCGAGCACCCGTTTCATCTGCTTGCGTGCCATCGCCGAATCGTCGGCAACCAGCACATGCTGATCCTGGGACGGGCCATTGTCGCTGTCGATGAAGGCATCATCGATGTCTTCGACGACGCCGACCACCTCTGCCAACACCTTCTCGACATCGAGGATCTCCACCAAGCGCTCATCCACTCGCGTCACCGCGGTGAGGTAGTGGCGGTCGCCAGCACCCTTCGGCGGCGGCAGAATATCGCCCCAGTCCATGTTGACGATGCGATCCATGCCACCGACCAGGAAGCCCTGCACCTGCCGGTTGTACTCGGTGACGATCACGTTCTTCGTCACTTCGTCAGGCATCGGCCGGCCGAGGATGGCCATCGACAGATCGATGATGCTGATGGTCCGCCCGCGCAGGGTTGCCACGCCACACACCACGTTGCTCGCACTCGGCAACTGGGAAAGCGG
>JANTHH010000278.1 GCA_024762485.1 Chromatiales bacterium | reverse complement strand
TCGCCCCGTTGTTCGATCCACTGGGTATCGACTGGCAGGGGACGGTGGCGCTGGTGTTCGGCTTCATCGCCAAGGAGATCGTCATCGGTGCCATGGCGGTGATCTACGGCGGCGCCGACCTGGCGAATGCCATCTCCAGCCACATGACCCCGCTGGAGGGGCTCAGCTTCATGGTGTTCACCCTGCTCTACACCCCCTGCGTCGCCACGGTGGCGGCGATACACGCCGAGTCCCGCTCATGGAAGATCACCCTGCTGAGCCTGGCGCTCGGCCTCGGCAGCGCCTGGATCGCCAGCTTCGTGGTGTACCAGGGTGGGCGATTGCTGGGCTTCGGCTGAAGACGCCTTACTTTTCATTTAGGACCAATGCCGGACAGCGTCCGAAATCGACTTTGTTGCTGGCGAAAAAGCGACCCCGAAGACCCTTGTCCATGCGGCAAGGGTCTGTAAGTGGTACTGATGTCTGGATAAAGGCCTTAGGGTGCTTGTTTCGACTTTAAAATCCGCAGTATCCCGACCAAGGCGCACCTTGAACCATGACGCCTTGCCAAAGATCGGACGCTGCCCTTAGCACACCGACTTGAAAAGCGTTTTTTTGTTCTTTTTCAGTCGAATGTGGGTGACGTCCATGGTGATGTGATGCGGGGTATACATGGTGGTCCTCAGCAGCCAGTCACCGGACGGCAACCTCGCCTGCTCGGTCATTGTCCTGATCTGCGTGGTATCGTCATAAATATCTTCGACAACGTCGTATACGAGTTCCATTGCTCTCTCCTTTCAGGCGGACACAAGGGTGTCCGATTCATGAGTGCTGCTGACGATGTCTACAGCATAGCGCCTATCGGAGGTCGGCAAGTCACCTTCAGAATGATTTACGGCCTGCCTCCGAAGCAGAGGAATTGATCGGCCAGGAGGCAATTCAACCCGGGTGTCAGCGGACCACCTCCGTCCTGGCCCGCCGCGCCGAGATCAGCAGAAACAGCGACGACAGCAGCGCCAGGCCGGCCGCGGTGAGAAACGCCGGCAGCTCACCCCACCACTGCCACAACGCGCCGAACAGCACCGCGCCGGGCAGCGCGGCCAGTCCAACGATCATGTGATAGAGGCCGAAGGCGGTGGCCTTCTGGGCGGGGGGTGCGACATCGCCGATCAGCGCGCGCTCGGCGCCCTCGGTGAAGGCCAGGCTGGCGGCATAGGCGAGAAAGCCGCCCCAGATCACCAGCGGATGGGTGTGCACCAGGGGCAGGCAGATGAGGATGACGATGCGCGCACCCCAGCCGGTGAGCATCACCGGTATCCGGCCGAAGCGGTCGGACAGGCTGCCCGCGGGGGCCGCCACCAGCGCCTTGATCCCGCTGGCGGCGGCCCAGATCAGCGGCACCCAGGCCAGCGGCAGGCCGCGATCCGACACCCAGAGGATGAGAAAGGCCTCGGGCACGGCGGCGAAGGCCAGCCCGCCGGCGGCCACCAGCAGGCCGCGCAGACGAGCATCGAGCAGGCTCCAGCGCAGCGGTGGCAGCGGCCCGTCCGGCTTCACGCCGGGGCTGTCCGGCAGCCCGAACAGCAACAGGGCGAGTACCAGCACCCCCGGCACCACCGACCAGAGAAACACCTGCTGCATCGGCACCGCGGCCTGCAACAGCAGGAAGGCGATCAACGGCCCGACCATGGCGCCGGCATTGTCCAGGGCACGGTGAAAACCGAAGGAGCGACCACGGTGCGCGCGTTGTGACGCGCTGGCGATCAGCGCATCCCGCGGCGAGGTGCGCAAACCCTTGCCCACCCGATCGAGAAAGCGCAGCAGCAGCACCCAGCCCCAACCCATGGCCAGACCGATCAGCGGCCGGGCGGCGTTCGATACACCGTAGCCGCCGATCACCAGCCGCTTCGGTCGCCAGCCACGATCCGCCAGCCAGCCCGACAGCAGCTTGAGGATGCTGGCGGTGGCCTCGGCCACCCCCTCCACCAGCCCGACCACCGCCGGACCCGCACCCAGGGTGGCGGTGAGGAACAGCGGCAGCAGCGGTGTGATCATCTCGCTGGCGGTATCGTTGAGGAACGACACCAGGCCGAGGACGATCACCGTGCGTGGCAGGAAGCCCTTCAGCATGCTCGCAGACCACACCCTGATCACCGCGTTTGCGGCGGCGGGCCCTGCAGACGGTCACGCCAGATGAACTCGATCAGCAACCCCTCCAGCACGCCGGCGACGATCATCCAGCCCGACAGCACCACCGTGTAGCGCAGGCCGAAGTAGGCCACCATCACCGGCAGCCAGGGCAGCTTCAGTGCGCGGTTGTAGAGGAATACCGCCAACAGCGCGTCCTTCATGCCCTTAGCGCGCATCCCGGTGAGGAAGGGATACCAGACATAGATCGGTCCGGTGGAGAGGATGCCGGCCAGGGTCGACACCGCATAGCCGCGCCAGCCCGACGCACTGCCCACATAGCGGCGCACCCAGTCGCCGCGCAGCAGCAGGTTGCTGAGGAACATCAGCGCGAACACCAGCAGCAGCACCGGCGCGATGGTGCGGGTCAGATGGGCGAAGGCCCCCAAGGCCTGGTCGGCCAGATCCGGCCTGAACAGGAACAACCCGAGATAGACCGCCAGCATGACGCCCAGAAACCACCAGCCGCCACGCCCGCCGGTAACCTTGTTTCCGGTCTTGTCGGCCTTCGACTGCTGCCCATTCATTGCAGCAGGCCCAGGGTCCAGGTGGTCAGCAGCGCAACGATCACCGCCAGACCGAAGCTGATCAGGTTGCGCCACAGTGCGAAACGCCGGCCCAGCATCAGCGCCTCGGCCGGCAGCTGCACCACCCCCACGGTGACCCAGCTGAGGATCAGCGCGGTCACCGCGATCAGCCCCACCCCGGCATC
>JANTHH010000277.1 GCA_024762485.1 Chromatiales bacterium | reverse complement strand
GGTCACCGGCCTGCGTCCCTGCATGCTTGCCGCGGTAGGCGTAGGGCCGTACCGGCTCGTAATCGGCGAGACCGACTGTCCGGTAGCCGGGGAAGCCGATCTGCTTCAGTACCCCCTTCCCGGGCCCTGTCTCGTTCATCTCCAGCAGTATCTGCACGATCCTGTCGCTCAGCTCTTGGGGGAGGTCACTGGCGATGAGGAGCGGCATGTTGGGCAGTTTCAGGCCCTCGCCAAGGATGCGCAGTGGTTCGCCCCGCAGCAGCGCCTTGTTGATGACATTGGAGGAGGCGATGGCGGCATCGAGTTCGCCGGCCAGCAGTGCCTGGTTGGCGGCATTGTGGCTTGTGAATGTGTGGTAGACCGGCGCCCGGTCACCGGTCAGCCCGGCCCGGGCCAGGAAGTCCTGGCCCATCAAGGTCATCAGTGCGGCTTTCGGGGGGGTGGCGATGCGCAGTCCAGCCAGCTGGTCGATGGACTGCAGGGGGCTGTCCTCGCGAACCACGAACAGCTGCGTGACCGGCTTCAGGCTGGCCGCCCGGATCCGGTACTGGCCGCTGTCTGCAGCGCGCACGGCGAAGTGCGGTGCAGTCACCACGATATCGTAGCGACGTTCGGCCGTACGCCTGACAAATGTCGGAAAGTCCTTGGCAGTGACCAACCGCACGGGCCGTTCGAGCCGGTCGCTGAGGTAGCCGGCGAGCGGCGAGAAGCGCTTGTAGAGCGCCACGGTGCTGACGAGGGGAAAGAAACCCAGCGTCAGCGGCTGCGTGCTCATGGGCTGCTCTGCGCCAGCCACAGGCGATATGGCCAGCAGGCAGAGCAGGCCCGCGATAAACCGTTTGAAGCACTGGCACATGATGATCCCCTTCGGGTCAGGACAACACGATGGACCGGATGCTGCGGGGTCCCCTTGTTTGAACGCCTTACTGTATCGGCAGGCAGGGGAGGTGCTTTAGAGGGGCAGTGTGGCCCGGCTGCTTGGCTCAGTCGTCGCCGGCCGGTGGCTGCCAGCTCGGCGGGGTACGGGAATGACCGGCCTCGTGCAGACGTTCCAGGTACTGGTTCCAGTAGAGGGCCTGCTTGCGGCCGAGGTCGTGGAGATAGGTCCAGTCGTACAGGCCGGAGTCGTGGCCGTCGTCGTAGGCGATCTTGATGGCGTACTGGCCCACCGGCGTGATGTCGGTGATGTTCACATCCTGCTTGTCCAGCTGCAGCTTGGCGCCCTGGCCCCAGTGGCCGCGCACCTCCGCCGAGGGCGAGTAGACCCGCAGCAGTTCCACCGGGTAGGTGAAGGTCTGGCCGTCGTCGAAGCTGATCTCCAGCGTGTGCGACTGCCGGTGCAGCACGATGTTGGTGGGGCGGGGGTTGTCGCTCATCAGTCCTTCGCCCCCATGGCCTGGGCACGTGCCGCGCGTGTGGCCGCCTCCTGTGGCTCGGTGGCCTGCGACGCCTCCGGCCAGCCCTGCACGTGTCGTTGCACCAGAGCGCACAGTTGGGTGATGTGATCGGCACGGTCGTTGAGACAGGGGATGTAGTTGTATTGCCGGCCGCCGGCCTCGAGAAAGACATCGCGGTTCTCCATGGCGATCTCCTCCAGGGTCTCCAGGCAGTCGGCGGAGAAGCCCGGGCAGATCACGTCGACACTGCCGGTACCGTCCTTCGCCAGCTGCTCGAGGGTCTGGTCGGTGTAGGGGCGCAGCCATTCCTTGGGGCCGAGGCGGGACTGGAAGGTGAGCAGCCATTGTGTGTCGGACAGGCCCAGTGCTTCGGCCAGCAGGCGGCCGGTTTTCTGGCACTCGCAGAAATAGGGATCGCCGGCCTCGAAATATTCCCGCGGGATGCCGTGGAAGGACATCACCAGTTTCTCTGCCTGGCCATTGGCCGCCCAGTGCTCGCGCACGCTGTCGGCCAGCGCCGCGATATAGGCGGGGTCATCGTGGTAGTGGTTGATGAAGCGCAGCTCCGGCAGCCAGCGCCAGCTGCGCAATTCTTCGCTAACCGCGTCGAAGATCGAAGCGGTGGTGGTGGCCGAATATTGGGGGTAGAGGGGTAGCACCAGCACCCGCCGGGCACCGGCATCGCGCAGTTCAGTCAGGCCCTGCTTGATGGAGGGTGTGCCATAGCGCATTGCCAGTGCCACCTTCACCGGACCGGGCAGGGCCTGGTCGAGACTGGCCTGCAGCGCCGCGTGCTGTTTGCGCGAGATCACCATCAGCGGCGAGCCCTCTTCGGTCCAGACCTTCTGGTAGGCCCTGGCGGAGCGCTTGGGCCGGGTATTGAGGATCACCAGGTTGAGCGCCAGCCACCAGATGGGGCGTGGCACCTCCACCACCCGCGGGTCCCAGAGGAATTCCTTCAGGTAGCGGCGCACATCGCCGGGGGATGGCGAGTCCGGGGTGCCCAGGTTGACCAGCAGCACACCCAGGCTGTCCGGTGAATCGTGTCGGAACGACATATACAAGGCCCTGTGTTTGATATCCGGTGACAGGGGCAATGTTAACCCGTTTCCACGGGTAGAAGACCGGCCCCGTCAGGGGTTGGCCGTCATGTCCGCATTGCTGCGGCGCAGTCGTGCCTCCACCCTGGCACTGTCCAGCAGGGATTGATTGATGACCATGGGGTACAGCGGGTACATGGCATCGAGTGCCAATGCATCATGACAGGCAGCCGCTTCGAGGCGGCTGCGATCGGCACGGCTCAGCCCGTCCCAGGTCAGGAGACGGGGCGCGCACCAATCCAGGTAGTCGCGCACCAGTGACTGCTGCCACGCCTCCGACCACTGCTCGTAAAGACCGAGCGGCGGAAAGGCATCCTGATCGATGCTCGAACCCACCTGATCGCAGGGCTGGCCCTGACCCTGCTCGTCGCGCACAAACCAGCGGCGACT
>JANTHH010000276.1 GCA_024762485.1 Chromatiales bacterium | reverse complement strand
ACAACGAGGACGGCAAGAAGCAGCCCAAGCTGCATACCAAGAAATATCTGTTCATCTCCGATGATCTGCATCACCAGATCGAGTCCCGCCCGGGCAATCCGAAAGGTGGCCTGTTGTGTCAGGACTGCCATACCACCGTCGACATGCACGGTGACGGCAATATCTTCGGCACCACGCTGGCACAGGTGGAGATCGAGTGTCAGGACTGTCACGGCACGCCGGAGAAATTCCCCTGGGAGCTGCCGATCGGCTATTCAGAGGAGTTCGGCAAGGGGCTGCCAAAGACGGCCCGCGGCATGGCTGACCAGGCGCTGACGGAGACCGTCGCCTATGCCACCTCCTATGCCAAGAAGGATGGCTACCTGCTGACCACCCGCGGCAACCCCTTCGGTAACGTGGTGAAGGATGGCAAGAAGGTCATGATGCATTCTGCCACCGGTAATAACTTCGAGGTGCCCCTGCTCAAGCAGCTGGCGATCGACAATACCTGGAAGAGCCCGGATGCCATGGTCGCCATGAGCAAGGTGGTCAAGCACAACGATTCACTCGAGTGTTATGCCTGCCACGCCTCCTGGGTGCCGCAGTGCTATGGCTGCCACGTCAATGTCAACTACGGCAAGGACAAGAATGGCAAACCCTACCAGGACACCGACTGGATCGCCGGCGGCAGCAAGCGCACCCCGGATGGCCAGACCGCCGAGTCGCCACTGGGTACCCACGGTATCAAGAGCCCCGGCAAGGTGTTCGAGACCCGTTCCTACCTGCGCTGGGAAGAGCCGGTACTGGGCATCAACGGCGAGGGCCGTGTGACCCCGCTGATGCCGGGCTGCCAGATCGTCTACACGGTGAACGGCCGTGACGGCAAGGCGGTGGCGGTGAACCAGATTGGCAAGTCCGAGGATGAGCGCATCGAGTTGAGCCAGAGTCGCACGCCGGACGCCATCGACATGGCGCCGGTGCAGCCACATTCCGCACAGCGCAAGGCGCGTACCTGCGAGTCCTGTCATGACAACCCGAAGGCCATGGGTTACGGCATCTCGGGTGGCGTGTTCCAGGCCCGCTATCCGGTGGATATCGTCGAGGACCTGATCGATCAGAAGACCGGCAAGGTCATTCCCGGTCGCTATCAGGTCCAGATCCCCAAGATCGCCGACCTGGACTATGACTGGTCTACCATCATCAAGGATGGTCAGCAGGTGCAGACCGTCGGCACCCACTGGCCGCTGTCCAAGGCCCTGCCCAAGGAGATGCGTGAGGGCATGGAGCGCACCGGACTGTGCCTGGGTTGTCATCGCGAGATGAGCAACGCGGAGCTGTGGAACAAGGTCTCCACGCCGGGCACCCTGACGGATGCCCAGCATATCGAGATGCTCAACAAGCTGTTGCGGACCTATGCGGAGTCCAGGAAGTAAGTGGTTGGAATCAATCCCCGGGCCGCAGGGCCCGGGGTGTCTCAGCAGACCTGGTACCCGTTGCCAGGTTTTTTTTGCGCTGAGTCATTGAATCTGCGGTGCCGGTCGGTTGAAGATGAGGACCCATGAACAAATACAAGATGTGCTCGACCATCCTGCTGCCCTTTTTTCTCTTCGGGCTGTCCGCCTGCTCGGACCAGAACTCCTCACCGGCCAGCCAGGAGCCGACCCCCATACAGGCTGATACAGCTGATACAACGGTGTCGGTTGAACCGCAGGCCACTGCTGCGGCGGCCGAATCCGACCCCCTGCCGCCGATCCGTGGCCCCCACGCTGGCAAGGACCCGCACAGCGCACTCGGCCCGGACAAGCTGCTGACCGTCGCACTGCAACACCAGCAGGAGGGCCGTCCCTTCGAGGCCATGCAGACCCTGGACGACGCCATCCGGCGCTATCCGGCCGATGCGCGCCTGCACGCGGTGCGTGGTGGGCTGTTGCTGGCCGATGGCAAGACGGCCGCGGCGCTGGAATCACTGGAGATGGCTCACAAGCTGGACCCCGACGATGCGGAGATACTCACCAACCGGGCCCAGGCCTATCGTGCCTTCGACCGCATGGACGAGGCCATGGCCGATCTCGATCGCGCAGTGACACTCGATCCGGACCTGCTGGCGGCACGTTTCAATCGCGGCGCATTGCGTTATGCCAGCGGGGACTTCAGCGGGGCCCTGAGTGATTTTGACCGCTGCGTCGCACTCGACCCTCATGCAGCGGCGCCGTATTTCAACCGCGCCTCCACCTATGCGGCATTGAACCGGCGCGACGCGGCGATCGCCGATCTCGAGCACTTCATCGAGTTGTCGGACAGTGAGGACTGGAAGGCGACCGCCGGCAGGCTGCTCGAGGGCTGGCGCAAGCCGGTGGAATCCGCCCAGGCGGAAACCGGGACCCCGGCCGAGGGGGCGAAATGAGGTCGCTGAAGCGTCATCTGCTGGCAGCGGCCGTGTGCCTGCTGTGGCCATTGGCGGGCCTGGCTGGCGAGGTTGCGAAATTCGCCGATCTGCTGGACGAGGCCGAGCTGGTCCTGGTGCCGCCGGCTGCCGCAGCGGCCGTGCCAACGCAGCCCAATCCGGTCTTCAGCTACGAAAAGGCACTGCGCACGGCAGATGGCCTGCTGGAGATACGTTACGCGGTACGTCCACTCGGTCGGTTGAAGATCGACTACGACGATCCCCACGGCAGCACGCCCGATCCGAACCACATCTTCCCACTGATGTTCGAGTCGCTGGCGAGTCAACTGTCGGGTGGCCGTTATGCGCCGAGCCGGGTCTATTCACCTGAACAGGCCAGCAAGGACTTCAATGCCGATTGGGCGGCGGCCTCGGTGTTCGATGTCACCCCGGAGTTCAACAGCCCCTTCAGCCAGGGCCTGCTACTGGCGCTGCACCGCAACAAGGTGTCGGATGCCTATGTCATCTTCCTGTTCGATGACTATGCGCAGGCCA
>JANTHH010000275.1 GCA_024762485.1 Chromatiales bacterium | reverse complement strand
GCGATGCTCATCATCAGTGCCAGGGTGGTGCCGATGGCCACGCCCTTGCCGAGCATGGCCTCGGCGATGGGGATCACGCCACTGGCATTCGAATAAAGCGGCACGCCCAGCAACACAGCGGCGGGAACCGTGTACCAGGCGTCGCCGCCCAGGTGCTCCGCCACCCACTGTTCGGGGACGTAGCCGTGGAAGGCGGCACCAATGGCGATACCGGCAAACACCCACTTCCAGATACGGCCGATGATCTCCTTCACCTCGGTGATGGCGAAGCGATGGCGACCGGCCAGCGAGGTGTCGACCTCGGGCTGGGCGGTCTCGCCCATGTGGATCTTCCACACGTAGTCCTCCACCCAGCGCTCGGGCTTGAAGCGTTCCATCACAATGCCGCCGACGAAGGCCACGGTCAGGCCTGCGGCAATATAGAGCGCGGCCACCTCCCAGCCGAGGATGCCCACCAGCAGCACTGCCGCCACCTCGTTGATCATCGGCGAGGCGATGAGGAAGGAGAAGGTGACACCGAGGGGGATGCCGGCCTCGACGAAACCGATGAACAGCGGCACCGACGAGCAGGAACAGAAGGGCGTCACCGCACCGAGCAGGATCGCCAGGCTGCGTGCCAGCCAGGGTGGCTTGCCGCGCACGTAGTCACGCACCCGCTCCGGCGACAGGATCGCCCGCAGCAGCCCCATGACGTAGATGATGATGAACAGCAGCGCGAAGATCTTCGTGGTGTCCATGACGAAGAACTGCACCGCCGCACCGAGTGGGGTGGCGGGGTCGAGCCCGAACAGGTCGTATGCGACCAGATCGCCGAGACGCTGGAACATGGTGGTGACTCCTGGCATGGATCAATGGTCGACACAATATACGCTTAAGCGAATATATGCAACGGGTAATATGATGGACGGGTCGGTCGGGCGTGATATGGCATTTCCGGTGGTGCTCGTTGAGATGACGAGGTGATTAATCACCTCGTCATCTCAACCAACGGGAGAGATCTTTGCGGGCCGACTATCGATTTCGGCGTGGCACGTATCGGCTGGGGTCAAAGATTTCTCCTCGCCCCGCTCGTCGAAATGACAAGTCCTTAACCACCCTGTCATCTCGACCAGGGGGAGAGATCTTTCACCGGGCCCTCGGCTCGGCCGCAGGCTGTTCGCTCAGCCGGGCAATGCATCCTCACGCTGGATACCAAGCCTTTTCATCTTTTGCCACAGGCCCTTGCGGCTGATGCCCAGCGCATTGGCGGTGGCGGTGATGCGGCCGTCGTTGGCGGTTAGTCATAGCTGTCCTTCCTGGAGCAGTGCTTGTGCAAACGGGCGCAGCAGTCCCTCCAGTTGCGGGGTGTCGACCAGATGGTCAACCAGGGGCTGACCGTCGATCAGCACCAGCGGGTCGCCATGGCGGGTGGTGTGCCAGTCAACCTGGATATTCACCCCCAGCGCGCGCCCGGCACAGCTCAGGCGCTTGTCCATGCGCATCGCATCCTCGCCGCGTCCGATCAGCTGCACGTGCAGCACCGGGGCGCCCTCGATGGTCAGGCCGCAACTAGTCATCGCGGGCTGCCGGTTTGTCGCGGTCGAAGCCATAGGCGAACATGGGCACGTAGATCAGCGTCAGCAGGGTGCCCACCAGCAGGCCGCCTACCGCCACGTCGGCCAGCGGCGACAGGCGTTCCAGGCCGACCGCCTGTTCAAGCGCGATGGGGATCATGCCGGCGATGGTGCCGAAGGCGGTCATCATCACCGGGCGGAAGCGCACGCGCACGCTCTCCACCGCACTGTCGAAGGCCGACTCGCGTTTGCGGAAGCCCTGGTAGAAGTCGATCAGCAGCACCGCGTTCTTGATGATGATGCCGAACAGCAGCAGGATGCCGAGCAGGCTCGGCAGACAGCTGGGCTTGTCGAACAGCAGCATGCCCCAGGCAGCGCCGATCAGCGACAGCGGCAGCACCACGATCATCACCAGGCCGAGCGTCACCGAGCGGTAGATGACGATCAGCGTCAGGGTGAGGACGACGACACCGATGCCGATCGCCTTGATCATGCGCGAGAAGCTGTCATCGAGCTGGGTGATGTCGCCCTCCTGGGTGACGATGAATCCCGCGGTGTCCACCCCCTGCAGCGCCTGCTGCGCATCGCCGGTGATGTGGGTGATCGGGCGCACCGCGCGGTAGCCGTTGACGTCGATGCTGTAGAGCAGCTTGTTGCGCTCGATCTTGGCCGGGGCCAGTTGCGGGCTCAGGGTGGCGACGGCATGCAGCGGCAGCTCGTCGCCATCGCGGGTGGTGATCAGCATGTTGCGCAGGCTGTAGATGTCCTCGCCGAAGCTGCCCTTGAGGTAGAGTCGCACGTACTGGGTGTTCATCGCCGGCAGGCTGCCGCTGAGCGCGATCACCTGGCCGCGGATTGGGATCTGCGCGACGATGCCGGCCGGTGTCAGGCCGTAGCTCAGGGCCTTGTTGGTGTCGATGTCGACGCGGATCTCGGTGAAGTCGCTGTCCCAGGACTGGCTGATGCTGGTCAGCCCCTTCACCTCGGCCAGCGCCGCCGTGACCTGGCGCGCCACGGCGGGCAGCTGTTCGTATTCGGCCGACTTGATGCGCACGTCCAGCGGTGCCTTGATGGTGCTCACCGCGGTGGCACCGAAGTCATAGACATCGACGATCTTGGCACCCGGCAGGCGGTGCAGCTGGTCGCGGATCTCGTCCTCGATCTGCCACAGCGACTTGTCGCGCTCGAAGCGGTTGACGCAGTTGATGGTGATGGTCGCCTCGCTCGGCAGGTTGCCGCTGCCCAGCGACAGCACGCCGGCCTCGGAGCCGAAGGCCACCGAGCTCATGGTGACCTCGGGCTGGCGGTGCAGCCAGTCGAGGAAGGGGCGGATGTGCGCCTCGGCGTCCTCCACCCGGTCGTTGGCGCTGAACACCAGGTG
>JANTHH010000274.1 GCA_024762485.1 Chromatiales bacterium | reverse complement strand
GCATCGGTCTGGATCAGGCCCTCGATGGTGTTGCCGTTGTCCTCGGCCAGTGCACGGTTGAGCGCCGAGACGATGCCGGTGGTCAGTGTGTAGTCCAGGCCGAAGGGGTTGCCGATGGCGAACACCTTCTGTCCCACCTTGAGATCGCCACTGGTGCCGATGGGTACCGGTGGCGGGCGGTCGAAGGGGACGCTGATGCGCAGCACCGCCAGGTCGTGGGCCGGGCTCGCGCCCACCAGCACCGCGTGATAGCTGCGCCCGTCGTTGAGCCGCACCACGGCCTCGGAGGCATCCTCGATGACGTGGTTGTTGGTGACCACGTGGCCGAGGTCGTCCCAGACGAAGCCCGAGCCGGTGCCGCGCGGCACGCTGAGGATGTTGCGGGTCCAGAGGTTGATCACCCGTGCCCGGGTGGAGATATAGACCACGCTGGGGCTGGCATGCTCGAACACCTGGATGGTGTTCTTCTCGTCCTCCGCCAGGTCGCCGCGGGCAGTTACCGCCCGCGGCGTGGCGGTCATGCCGATCAGATAGTGTTCGAGTACCGGCAGCAGCTGCCAGATCACCAGGAACAGCAGGAAGAAGGTGGCGAGCCAGCGCAGTCGGCGCAGGAAGGGATCGGGTTCCGGATAGGGTGCCATGGTTCAGTATCCTGCGCAGTGGATGAGGGTCGGGTAATGGCTCACGATGCGGTGGCCTGGTCGAGGATCTTCTGTGCCTCCTCGCCGTCGATGATCTCTTTCTTTTCCAGGTCTGCGGCCATGGCGTCCAACCCGGCGCGTGCAGCACTGAGGATCTCGATGGCTCGGGCACGACCCTCCTCCACCAGGGCGCGCACCTCGCTGTCGATCAGCTCGGCGGTCTGCTCGCTGTAGTTGCGTGCCTCCTCCTCCTTGACGCCGAGGAAGGTCAGCTCATGGCGCTCGCCGTAGGTCAGCGGGCCGAGCTTCTCGCTCATGCCCAGGCGGGTGACCATCTCGCGGGCGATCTGGGTGGCGCGTTCCAGGTCGTTGGAGGCGCCGCTGGAGACGCTGTCGAACACCAGCTCCTCCGCCACCCGGCCGCCCAGCAGGATGGCGATCTGGTCCTTCAGCTCGGCCTCGGTGGAGAGAAATTTCTCCTTCACCGGTAGCTGCAGGGTGTAACCCAGGGCGGCGACCCCGCGGGGGATGATCGAGACCTTGTGCACCGGCTCGCCGGTGGGCACGGTCAGCGCCACGATGGTATGACCGGACTCGTGGAAGGCGACGCGGTGCTTCTCGTCCTTGTCGATGCCACGGTGCTGTTTCTCAGGGCCGGCGATGACCCGGTCGATGGCGGCCTCGAAGTCGTCCATGGTGATCTGGTCGTGGTTCTCGCGCACCGCGCGGATTGCCGCCTCGTTGGCGATGTTGGCAAGATCTGCACCAACCATGCCCGGCGTGCGCTGTGCCACCACCTTGAGGTCCACATCCGGCGCCAGGGTCATGTTGCGGGTGTGTAGGCGCAGGATCTGCTCGCGCTCGATCAGGTCCGGCTTGTCGACGATCACCTGGCGGTCAAAGCGGCCGGAGCGCAGCAGGGCCTTGTCGAGGATCTCCGGCCGGTTGGTGGCGGCCATCACCACCACGCCGGTGGAGGGATCGAAGCCGTCCATCTCGGTGAGCAGCTGGTTGAGTGTCTGCTCGCGCTCGTCGTGGCCGCCCATGGTGGGGCCGGCGCTGCGCGAGCGGCCGATGGCGTCGATCTCGTCGATGAAGATGATGCAGGGTGCCTTCTCGCGCGCCTGCTCGAACATCTCGCGCACGCGGGCCGCGCCGACGCCGACGAACAGCTCGATGAACTCGGAACCGGAGATGTTGAAGAAGGGCACGCCGGCCTCGCCGGCCACCGCGCGCGCCAGCAGGGTCTTGCCGGTGCCGGGCGGGCCCGCCAGCAGCACACCCTTGGGCATGCGCCCGCCGAGACGCTGGATGCGCGTCGGGTCCTTGAGAAACTGGATGGTCTCGCCCAGTTCCATCTTCGCCTCTTCCGCCCCGGCGACATCATCGAAGGTGACCTTGGGCAGGTTACTGGGGTGGATATGGGCCTTGTTGCCGAGGTTGAGAAAGCCCTTGCTCATGCCACCCATGCGCTGGGCCATCCAGCCCCACAGCAGGAAGATCAGGCCGAAGGGCAGCACCCAGTTCATGATGAAATTGGACAGCCAGTTGCTGCTGTGCCGCACCACGAATTTCACCCCCTTGTCGGTGAGCAGTTCAGCCAGCTGGGTGTCGGGCAGCGGGATGGTGATGAAAGGGATGGGCTGGTCGTTGTTCTGGCCCGGCTGTGGCTTGAGCAGGCCGAAGACGGCCTTTTCAGTGATGGTCGCCTCCTGCACCTCGCCCTTGTCGACGTGCTGCAGGAACTCGCTGTAGGGGATCTCGCGCTGTTTCGCCTGTTCCGCGCCCTGCCAGAAGTAGAACGAGGCCACCAGGAACAGAATGTAGAGGATGAGGGTGAAGTCCGGCCGCTGCCAGAATTTCTTCGGCGGCGTGCTGCGGTTGATCTCAATCTCCGGCTTGTCGTTTTTGGGGCCGCTGAATTCGTTCTTTTCCACGGATTTCACTCCATTGCTTGGGTATCAGGCATGGTGTCTATGGCTCGGTAGACCGCTGACCGTGCCATGGTAGCGTCAGTATGGGGCGGGGCATAGTGGCGCGGCAGGGCAGAATGCGGCTGTGCAGTCGGCGGTGGATGAGTGACCTGGCGTAGTCGGCACCCACCCGCCGACCCAGCCAGAAGCCCAGGCTGTCGCCGATGATGGCGCCGAGACTGCCGAACAGCAGGGTGTCGGCAAACGTCAGCTGTCCGGTGGCGGTCAGGGCGCCCATGCCGATCACCATGAAGATGCCGGGCAGAAACAGCCCGGTGATCGGCGCTGACTCGAGTATCATCAGCAGCATCACTGTCAGGCTGCTCC
>JANTHH010000273.1 GCA_024762485.1 Chromatiales bacterium | reverse complement strand
TCGTCTCAGCCTTCGGCCTGCTGTTCATCGTCGCGGTCTATTTCATGCTCGATCGCGGCGTTCTGGCGCCGGTGGCCAACGTCGCCAATGCCCTGGCTGCGGAGGCCGCCGGGCGCAGCGACATCGCATTGCCAAGCCTTCGTAACCGCGAGATCGCCACCCTCGTCGAGGCCTTCGAGCACATGCGCAAGCAGATCCAGGGCCGCCAGCAGGCGCTGGAACACCAGGCCCTGCACGATGTCCTCACCGGCCTGCCGAACCGGGCGCTGCTGCTCGACCGGATCGAGCAGAACTTGCGCCAGATCCGCCTGCAGGGTGGCGAGCTCGCCCTGCTGCTGCTCGACCTCGACCATTTCAAGGAGGTCAACGACAGCCTCGGCCACGAGGTGGGGGACGAAGTCCTGCAACAGATCTCCCACCGCCTGTCGGCGCTGCTGCGGGAGAACGAGTCGGTCGCCCGCCTCGGTGGCGACGAGTTCGCCATCCTGTTGCCCGGCAGGGGGCGCGAGGAGGCCACCCGGCTGGCCGAGGACATCGCCAGCACCATCAATCAGCCCATCGTCGCCCACCAGCAGACCCTCTACCTGGGCGTCAGCATCGGCATCGTCGTCGCCCCCTACGAGGGCTCGGACAGCATCACCCTGCTGCGCCATGCCGATACCGCCATGTACAGCGCCAAGCGCAGCAATCAGCGGATCGGCTTCTACGACCCGCAGGAAGACCTGCAGGCCGCCGAGGGCCTGGCGCTGATCGCCGACTTGCGCCGCCAGCTCAGCGACCCCCAGGATCTTCGCCTCTTCTACCAGCCGCAGATGGACGCCCGCAGCGGCTTTGTCACCGGTGCCGAGGCCCTGCTGCGCTGGCAGTCACCCGGAGGGGAGTGGATCTCCCCCGAGCGCATCGTCCAGGCCGCCGAGCACGCCAACCTGATCCGCGAGCTGACCGCCTGGGTGCTCGACAGTGCGCTGCGTGACTGCGCCCAATGTGCCCGGCAGGGTCTCAAGCTGCGCATCGCCGTCAATCTCTCGGCACGCAATTTCGAGGACCCCGATCTGCCGCAGATGGTGGCCGACGCCCTGCAGCAACACCGCATACCCCCCGGCCAGCTCACCCTGGAGATCACCGAGAACGCGGTGATGGCCGACCCGGAGCACGCCCGGCAACTGCTGCGCCAGCTGGCGGACATGGGGGTCATCCTCGCCATCGACGACTTCGGCACCGGCTTCTCGTCCATGGCCCACCTGAAGCTGCTGCCGGTTCACGAGCTGAAGATCGACAAGTCCTTCGTCATCGGCATGCAGCAGAACAACAGCGATGCCGTCATCGTCAACGCCACCATCGATCTCGGCCACAACCTGGGACTGAAGGTGGTGGCCGAGGGCGTGGAGAGCCACAGTGCACTCGACGTCCTGAACCAGCGTGACTGCGACCTGATACAGGGCTACCTGATCAGCCGGCCCGTGCCGCTCGACACCATGCTGAGCCAGATCAGGGCGGGCAGGCCCGCCGCCGCCCGCGCCTGAGCCACAGAATTTTTTTATTCACGCGCAGATTTCAACTATAGTCAGCCGCTTTCCGCCGGCCACGCACCACCCGGCCAGCAGCGGCACCACCCAGCAAAGAGAGCAAGATCATGAACCTGGACCGTGTATCCCGCGGCGCTGATGCGCCCGACGAAATCAATGTCATCATCGAGATTCCCGCCAACGCCGAGCCGGTGAAGTACGAGGTGGACAAGGAGAGCGGCGCCATGTTCGTCGACCGCGTGCTGCTCACCGCCATGCGCTACCCGGCCAACTACGGCTACATCCCCCACACCCTATCCGATGATGGCGATCCCTGCGACGTGATGGTGCCCTGCTCCTTCCCGCTGATCCCCGGTTCGGTGGTGCGCTGCCGCCCCGTGGGCGTACTGAAGATGACCGACGAGTCCGGCGATGACGCCAAGATCGTCGCCGTGCCCATCGCCAAGATCAGCCGCTGCTGGGACGACGTGCAGAACATCAACGACCTGTCCACCGAACTGAAGGACCGCATCGCCCACTTCTTCGAGCACTACAAGGACCTGGACGAGGGCAAATGGGTGCGCGTTCAGGGCTGGGAGGATATCGAGGCCGCCAAGCAGGAGATCCGCAACAGCATCCGCATGTTCGACGAGGCCCCGGAAAAGCCCAACTTCTGAACGCCCGCCACGCGTACAATGCCCCCATGAAAGTCTGCATACTCTCCGACAGCCACGACCACATCCCGCTGATCGATGCCGCCGTGGCCGAGGCCAGAGCCGCCGGTGCCGAGGCGGTGCTGCACGCCGGCGACCTGGTCGCCCCCAGCACCCTGCACTGCCTGGAGAAACATGGCCTGCCGGTGCACGTGATCCACGGCAACAACACCGGCGACCTCTACGCCCTGACCCGCCTCTCGCACAAGCCGAACGGCGTGGTCCGCTATCACGGCATGGACGCGGGCATCGAACTGGCCGGCAAGCGTATCTTCATCGTCCACTACCCCCACTATGCCCACGCCATGGCCGCCACCGGCGACTGGGACCTGGTGTGCTGCGGCCACAGCCACAAGGTGGAGATGACCCACATCCCCAACACCCACGGCGGCGAGACCCTGGTGATCAACCCCGGGACCGTCGGCGGTGTCGGCACCTCGCCCGCCACCTGGATATTCGGCGACCTCTCGACCATGGAATTCGAGGTGCGTGAACTGCCGAAAAGCATCGAATACAACCAGACCCCGTCCGCACCATGAGCGATCTCACCCATTTCGACGCCCAGGGCCAGGCCCACATGGTCGATGTGGGCAGCAAGGACAGCACCCACCGGGTTGCCATCGCCGAGGGCCGCATCCACATGCAGCCCGGGACACTGCAGCTGATCCTCGAAGGCGGCCACCAGAAGGGGGATGTGCTGGGCATCGCCCGCATCGCCGGCATCATGGCGGCGAAGAAGAC
>JANTHH010000272.1 GCA_024762485.1 Chromatiales bacterium | reverse complement strand
GTTACCATGGCCCGTACGTATGGGTGGTGGTGATCACTTATTTCACCCTCTGTCACTCCATGCTGGTGGTGTTTGGCGCCTACGGTCTGGCCAAGGCCATGGCCGGCCAATGCTGGCGTTATCCACTGGTTGGCCGACCACTGCCCGCCGGCTGCGAGGCGTTGGAGCGGTCATGAGCCGCACCGTACTCCAGCGTCGACGCGCCTGGCTGCAGGCGGCCTTCTTTACCCTGTTCGTGCTGGCCCCGGTGTTCGATATCTTCCGCATCGACCTCACCCGTGGCCACGCCATTCTCTTTGGCATGGACTGGACGCTGGGCATCGATGATTTCCTCGCTGGTCGGGCCGGTATTGGCGATGCGACCTTCAACCTGCTGTGGCGTGGTTTCCTGCCGCTGTTCGGCGGCGCGGCCCTGGTGTTGTGGATCGCCTGGCGCTACGGCCGACTGTACTGCGGCTGGATGTGCCCGCACTTCTCGGTGGTGGAGACCATCAACGGCCTGATGCGCCGCGCCATCGGACGGCACAGCCTGTGGGACAAGCGCCCGCTGCCCGAGCAGCAGCCGGATGGCAGCCGCCTGACCGCCAGGGCCATCTACTGGCTGCCCACCCTGGTCGCGGTGTTCGGCTTCGCCTTCCTCTGGGCGCTGGTGCTGTTGACCTATCTGCTGCCACCCATCGAGATCTACGGCAACCTGGTGAACGGCGAGTTGACCCGTAACCAGGCTATCTTTCTGTTTGCAGGAAGCATCGCCTTCAGCTTGGAGTTCCTCTTCGCCCGTCACCTGTTCTGTCGTTACGCCTGTGCCGTCGGCCTGTTCCAGAGCCTGGCCTGGATGGCCAACGACAAGGCCATGGTGGTGGGGTTCGACACCGAACGTGCCCGTACCTGTGGCGACTGCAACAACGCCTGCGACAACGCCTGTCCGATGCGGCTGAAGCCACGCACCCTCAAGCGCAAGATGTTCACCTGTACCGAGTGCGGCGAGTGCATCTCCGCCTGCACCCAGGTGCAGGCACATGCCGGTGGCGGCAGCCTGCTGCATTGGGTGGCCGGGGAGGCGGCAAGACCGGTGGTCACCGGCAGGCCACAGCCGAAAACCAGTGATCGGCCCCAGAGGCCCAAGGCCACGGTACACGAGCTGAAGCCATCGGCCCGACCAGCCACCAAAGTTAAGCAACCCCGGAGGAAGGCCTGAATGGAAGAGCAGGTCGGCGAACTCTGGCACCGGCTGGTCACCCGGCTTGCCGATACCCATTACCCCGAGGCGCGGGTGAGCTTGGGCGAGGTCGAGCACACCGTCGGTGTGTTGTTTCGTGCCCTCGGGGGTGATGGCGGCCTGCAGGTCACCAGCGCCGAGGCTGTCGAGCAGCAGGCGCGGCGCAGCTGGCTGCAGCGCCTGGCGGGCAGCCAGCACAAGGTGGCGCTGGCCTGGCGCGACGAGACCTTTCTGCGACTGCCGCCGTCGCTGGACTGGCTGCCGGACAAGACACTGAACCGGGAGCTGTACCTGTGGCTGGCGGCGATGGCAGCGGTTGCCGATGAGACAAGCGATGACTGGTTCCGGGACAGCCAGCGACTGACCCTGGCGACCCTGGCGCGCTTCCCCGGGCTGGCGTCGCGCTACCAGCGGCTGGTGGCGGCCCATCTTGCCACCCGTTCGCTACCACAGCGGCTGCCCCGCGACGAGGCAGCGGCCGAACAGGCGGTGCGCCAGGCCCTGCAGCAACCGGGCAGTATCGATGAACTGCCGACGGCCCGGCGGCCGCCCCAGCCGGTCCCCCTGTGGCTGCATCCGGCGCCGCCCTCGCCGCAGGCCGGTGTCGCCGCCCCGGAAGCGGACGAGCAGCCGAAGCAGTCCGAGGCGCCATCGCGTCAGGTGGAACAATTGCGCCGCCAGGCGGAGCGGGTGAAGGAGCCCGACAGCGATCGTGGTCTGATCACGGTGCGCATGGAGAACATCTTTACCTGGGGCGAGTTCGTCAATGTCGATCGCGGCTCGGAGGATGAGGAGGATCTCGACCGTGCCGAGGGCATCGCCCGTGATCTCGACAAGCTGTCGGTCAGCCGGGGTGGCAAGCGCCCCGCCGCCACCCTCAAGTTCGACCTCGACCTGCCCGCCGAGGCCGAGGACGACCTGGTGCTGGGCGAGGGCATCCAACTGCCGGAGTGGGACTGGAAGCGCCAGCAGCTGCTGCCGGCGCACTGCCGCATCGTGCCCATGCTGGCGGCGGATGCCGCACCCTGCGAGCTGCCGGGGCACCTGCATCGCATCGCCAAACGTCTGCGCGCCCAGTTCCAGGCGCTGGCGCCGGCACGGGTCTGGTATCGGGGACAGCCGGACGGTCAGGATGTGGATATCGACGCCTATCTGCGCTATGCCAGCGACCGTGCCGCAGGCATCGCAACCGGCACCGACGGGCTGTACCGCGAGATGCGCAGCGGTGCGCGCGACCTGGTCAGCCTGCTGATGGCGGACCTGTCGCTCTCCACCGACAGCTGGATCGACGACCATCATCGGGTCATCGACGTGATCCGCGACAGCCTGTTCCTGTTCGCCGAATCCCTCGCCGCCACCGGCGACCGTTTCGGTCTGTACGGCTTCTCATCGCGCAAGCGCGACCCGGTGCGTGTGCACACCCTGAAGCAGTTCGACGAGCCCTATGGTGGCGCCATCCGCGGACGCATCCAGGCGATCAAGCCCGGCTACTACACCCGCATGGGCGCGGCGGTGCGCCACGGCACGACGCTGTTGGCCGACCAGCCCGGTGGCCGACGCCTGTTGCTGTTGCTCACCGACGGCAAGCCGAATGACCTCGACAAATACGAGGGCCGATACGGTATCGAGGACACGCGCCAGGCGGTGCTGGAGGCCCGCCGTGCCGGTCTCGAGCCCTTCTGCGTCACCATCGACGAGAAGGGCAACGACTATCTACCCTATCTGTTCGGCAGTGGCGGCTATGTGGTGATCCG
>JANTHH010000271.1 GCA_024762485.1 Chromatiales bacterium | reverse complement strand
GCCGGATCCTGACCGTAGACCACCATCTGCAGATCCTTGGTCAGGGTCTTCAGGGCCTCGGTGTCAGAGGTAGAGACCTTGCGTGGCGGGATGCGCGCGATCTTGGCGACGATGTTTTCGATATCCGCCACACCGACCGTCTTCTTGCGCTTTGACGGTGCCATCAGCTGCACTGCCGCGCCGGCCTCGTCGATCACGTCGATCGCCTTGTCCGGCAGGTGGCGGTCGTTGATGTACTTCTCCGCCAGCTCGGCCGCCACGCGCAATGCCTTGGCCGAGTACTTGATGCGGTGATGCTCCTCGAAACGGCTCTTCAGGCCCTTGAGGATGGCGATGGTCTCCTCCACCGAGGGTTCGTTGACATCGATCTTCTGGAAGCGTCGCGCCAGGGCCCGGTCCTTCTCGAAGATGCCGCGGAATTCCTGGTAAGTAGTGGAACCGATGCAGCGCAGCTCGCCCGAGGCGAGCATGGGCTTGATCAGGTTCGAGGCATCCATCACCCCGCCCGAGGCCGCACCGGCACCGATGATGGTGTGGATCTCGTCGATAAAGAGGATCGCTTCCGGCTGCTTTTTCAACTGGGAGACCACCGCCTTGAGGCGTTTCTCGAAATCGCCACGGTACTTGGTGCCGGCCACCAGGCCGCCCAGATCCAGGGCGTAGATGACATTGTCCTGCAACACCTCGGGCACCTCGCCGTCGACGATCTGCTTGGCGAGTCCTTCGGCGATGGCGGTCTTGCCGACGCCGGCCTCGCCCACCAGCAGCGGGTTGTTCTTGCGCCGGCGGCACAGCACCTGGATGGTGCGCGAGACCTCGGCAGCACGGCCGATCAGGGGGTCGATCTTGCCCTGCATCGCCTGCTCATTGAGATTGGTGGCATAGGTCTCCAGCGCGGTGGCCTTCGGCTGCTCGGCCTCCTCGGTTTCGGCCTCACCCGACGGGGGCAGCGCATCCGGCGCATCATCACTGGAAATCTTGGAGATCCCGTGGGAGATGTAGTTGATGACATCGAGCCGGCTGATGTCCTGCTGATCCAGCATATACACAGCCTGGGAATCCTGCTCGCTGAACAGGGCCACCAGCACGTTGGCGCCTGTCACCTCCTTCTTGCCGGAGGACTGGACATGGAACACTGCACGCTGCAGCACCCGTTGGAACCCCAGTGTCGGCTGCGCCTCGCGCTGCTCGTTCTCCGGAACCAGCGGCGTGGTGTCCTCGATGAAGCCACTGACGTCCTGGCGCAGGCGGTCCATGTCGGCACCGCAGGCACGCAGCACTTCCGCCGCGGCCGGGTTGTCGATCAGCGCCAGCAGCAGGTGTTCGATGGTCATGAATTCATGCCGACGCTCACGGGCGTGGTCGAAGGCATGGTTCAGTGTCAGCTCGAGTTCTTTACTCAGCATTGTCTCGCTTCTCCGCAGCATCCGGGGCCCCTGAGAAAGGCCGGGATGATCACCGTCACGCCTCTTCCATGGTGCATAACAGCGGATGTTGATTGGCCCGGGAATAATCGTTCACCTGGGCCACCTTGGTTTCGGCCACATCGCGGGTAAATACGCCGCAAACCCCCATGCCACGTGTATGCACGTGCAACATGATCTGGGTGGCCTTTTCTCGATCCATGTGGAAGAACTGCTCCAGCACCTCGATCACGAACTCCATGGGAGTGTAATCGTCATTCAGCAGCAGGACTTTATAGAGCGGGGGTCTCTTTAATTTGGGGCGCCCCTCCTCCAACTTCAAGCCATCATCGTCGTCGAATTCGCGTTTTTCACTCATAACCGTCTGATATCAGGATGATTTCCCGGGTGACACTGGGGGCTATATGGTGCCCCCGGGGGCAAATTAAAAGGATAGCGCTAACGGTAAATTACCGACAAAGGGATGGCTACCCCCGTTTCAATGGGGTTGGTTGCGCTGGTGATTTGACCTTGGGATGGCGCGGGCTATACTCAAGTGTCGACAACCATGTCGGAATATAGTGAAAAAGAAGGCGACAAGAGCCTCACGATAAGACGCCCGCTGCAGGCCATGCAGGCGTCGCAAATAATAAACAATCGCTTTAGCGAACAACCACCAATGAAATAAAGTGTCAGGAGGAGCAGTATGGCCAGTGGTGTCGTAAAATGGTTCAACAATGCGAAGGGATATGGCTTCGTCACACCGGATGAGGGTGACCAGGACATCTTCGTACACTTTTCCGCCATCGAGATGGATGGCTACAAAACCCTCAAGGAAGGCCAGCGCGTTCTGTTCGAGGTGGAGGAAGGCCCCAAGGGCCTGCACGCCCAAAACCTTCAATTTGACGCAGCCATGGCCTGACCCCGGCCAGATCGGCCAGCCGATTGGAAGGCCCGCCGTCAGGCGGGCTTTTTTCTGTCCGCACGTCAGGCCCCGATGCGGTTATATTGGCACGATCCAAAGCAGCACTCCCCCGATGTCCCGACTTATCCTCTTCAACAAGCCCTATGGTGTACTCAGCCAGTTCACCGATGCCGAAGGCCGCCCCACCCTGGCCGACTACATCGACCTGCCGGGTGTCTATCCGGCCGGGCGGCTGGATCGTGACAGCGAGGGTCTGCTGTTGCTCACCGACGACGGCGCCCTGGCGCACCGGCTCACCCATCCTAAAAAGGCCACCTGGAAGACCTATTGGGTCCAGGTGGAGGGCGACCCCAATGAGGCGGACCTGCAACCACTGCGCGAGGGCGTCAGTCTGAAGGACGGCCCCGCCCGTCCGGCCCGGGCACGGCTGATCGATACCCCCGAGCTATGGCCACGTACCCCCCCGGTGCGCTTCCGCAAATCGGTGCCGGACCGCTGGCTGGAGATCCGCATCCGCGAGGGGCGCAACCGCCAGGTCCGGCGCATGACCGCGGCCATCGGCCTGCCCACCCTGCGCCTGGTCCGGGTGGCGGTGGGCGACTGGCGACTCGATCAGCTGCCACCCGGCCGCTTCAGGGTCGAGGAAATCCCCGCGTCTCACCGG
>JANTHH010000270.1 GCA_024762485.1 Chromatiales bacterium | reverse complement strand
GCGTGTCCGTGGGGGTAAACCGCTGCCGGCGTGG
Source organism: Chromatiales bacterium (assembly GCA_024762485.1). GTDB lineage: Bacteria > Pseudomonadota > Gammaproteobacteria > Chromatiales > Chromatiaceae > JANTHH01. The sequence continues at coordinate 2,970 of JANTHH010000270.1, read as the reverse complement.
CGTCAGATCACCCGCGAGTAGCGGCGGCTGCCGTCACCCTGTTTCAGGTAGGCATCGAACACCATGCAGATGTTGCGGATCAGCAGCCGCCCGGCAGGCAGGACCTCGATACCCTGCGCGTCGAGCACCAGCAGGCCGTCATCCGCCATACCCTGCAACGCCGCCAGTTCGGGGGCGAAATACTCCCTCATCGACAGGCCCCAACAGTCCTCGAAATCGGCAAAATCGAGACTGAAGTTGCAGATCAGGCGGGTAATGGCATCGCGGCGGATGAGGTCATCCCGGGTCAGGCGCAGGCCGCGCCAGACGGGCAGTTCGCCGGCATCGATACGGGCGTAGTATTGCTCCAGGTCACTGAAATTCTGCGCATAGGACGGCCCCACCTTGCCGATGGAGGTCACTCCCATGCCCACCAGGTCGCATTCGGCCTGGGTGGAATAGCCCTGGAAGTTCCGGTAGAGGGTGCCCTCGCGCTGGGCCACCGCCAACTCGTCGTCGGGCTTGGCGAAGTGGTCCATGCCGATGTAGACATAACCGGCCGCGGCCAGTTTCTCGCCGGTCAGGCGCAGGATCTCCAGTTTGTCCGCCGGCGATGGCAGGTCCGCCGCATCGATGCGCCGCTGGGGCTTGAAGCGCTCGGGCATGTGGGCGTAATTGAACACCGACAGCCGGTCCGGATTCATCTCGATGACCTCGTCCAGGGTCCTGGCGAAGCCCGTCGTGCTCTGGTGGGGCAGACCGTAGATCAGGTCCATGCTGATGGAGCGGAAGCCCTCGCTGCGCGCTGCCGCGAGCACGTCCTCCACACACTGGCGTGGCTGCACCCGGTTGACCGCCTGCTGCACCGTGGGGTCGAGATCCTGCACCCCCAGACTGAGGCGATTGAAACCCAGGCCCCGCAGGTGGCCAATGATCCCGGCATCCGCCTCGCGGGGGTCGATCTCGATCGAGTATTCACCGCTGTCGTCGTCGAGCAGTTGAAAATGCTCGCCGGTGACCCGCATCAGCTCGGCCATCTGTGCCGGGCTGATGAAGGTCGGCGTACCGCCGCCCCAATGCAGCTGGGTCACCGGCCGCTCGCTGTCGAACAGGGCCGCCTGCAGCTCGATCTCCTTGAAGACCCGTGCCAGGTAAGGCTCGGCCCGACTCCGGTCCTTGGTGGCGATCTTGTTGCAGGCACAGTAGAAGCAGACGGTGGCACAGAAGGGGATGTGGAAATACAGCGACAGGGGGTTGTCGCCGTGATTGCTCTCCGCAGCAACTTGACGGTAATCGTCCACGCCGAAGGCATCACTGAAATGCAACGCCGTCGGATAGGAGGTATAGCGGGGCCCGGACTGGTCGTAGCGGGCGATCAGGTCCTCGTCGAGGACCAGGGTTTGTGCCATCGGTTTCATGGGCTGCAGTCTAGTCTCTCGGGACGTCGGCACAGATGACCTGCATCAAGCATCCGCGGAATGACATGCTCACGCATCTTCCTCCACCTCGAGCCCGCGCCGGTGGGTCTCGTTGATCTGCTTCAGCAGGGTGTGGAAGGGGATCTGATCCTCATGGGCCAGGGCCACGTCCATGAAGGGCAGATCCTCCCGGCCGAAGCTGTAGTGGCCCTCGCACATGGCCTTGTAGATGCCATCGATGCCCTCTTCGAGTGGCTCCAGGAAGGCCGGGAAGCTGACCATGCTTTCCTCTGCCTCGTAGAGGAGGCAGTCGCGCAGGTCCTGCACCTCGAAGCGGGCCTGCTTCACCCAGTCGGCATATTCCTCGGCGGTTCGTGCTCGTCGCAAACTCATGTCGTGGGGATTTCCTCTTCTGCAAACAAAGGCTGGTATTCGTCCACCTGGTCGGCGGTGAGCAGGAAAACACCGTCACCGCCCTGTTCGAAGTCCAGCCACAGGAAAGGCACCTCGGGAAATGCCTCGATCAGATGGCCGGCGCTGCGGCCGACCTCGACCACAAGGATACCACCAGGCTGCAGGTGGTCACCTGCCCCACGGAGGATGCGGCGCACGATATCCAGCCCGTCTGCGCCCGCCGCCAGCCCCAGGGCGGGTTCCCGACGGTACTCCTCCGGCAGCGTGGCCATGTCCTGCGCATCGACATAGGGGGGATTGCTCACGATGAGGTCATAGCGAGCCGCCGGCAGCCCCTCGAAGACATCCGCCAGATGGGGCTGCACCCGCTCTTCCAGTCCGTGGCGGGCGATATTGATCCGCGCCACGTCCAGCGCCGCGGGCGAGATATCGGTGAGGTCGACGTGTGCCACCGGGAAGGCATAGGCGCAGGCGATACCGATACAGCCGCTGCCGGTGCACAGGTCCAGCACGCTGGTCACGCTGTCAGCATCCAGCCAGGGGGCGAAGCCCTCCGCGATCAACTCGGCGATAGGCGAGCGGGGGACCAGCACATTTTCATCGACATAGAAATCGAGGCCGGCGAATCGCGCTTGGTGTGTCAGGTAGGCCGCCGGCACCCGTTCGTCCAGACGGCGCTGCAACAGGTCGATCACATCGCCGCGCTCGCTGGCAGTAACCGTGGCATCAAGAAAGGGTGCCGGCAGCGAATGATCGAGGTGCAGCGCATGCAGCACCAGCGCCAGGGACTCATCCAGTGCATTGTCCGTGCCGTGGCCGAAGAACAGGCCGGCCTCGTTGAAGCGGCTAGCGCCCCAGCGCACCAGGTCGCGGACGGTGGTCAGTGATTCTGTTTCCTCGATGTCCATGCTGGCTCCTGTTTCCGGCCCCGATCATACGGCGGGGGACGCGGATCCTAAAGCGCGGATGCGACGTGCCGCTACAAAGTGCATCCAACCATCATCACCGGCACCAACATGTTCAAGGCGCGACCGTCACCCGCTCCCGAAGCCCCATCACTCTCCGCAGAGGAATTACGCAACCTGGCACCCATGCAGGGCAAGGCCGATGCCTATCTGCAGCGTCACCTGAAACAGGCACAACGCATCGAGGTGACCAA
>JANTHH010000269.1 GCA_024762485.1 Chromatiales bacterium | reverse complement strand
GCGGTCACTATCACCAGCGGCAGGGTGCAGGCCGGCAGGGTCAGGCCCAGCTGTACGGCAAAAGGCAGTTTCCCGCCACCGGGTATCAACCTGTGGAACGCCAGGTGCGGCACCGGGATATAGACAAAGCGCGACACCACGTACAGCAGCGCCAGCAACGAGAGGATGATGCTCGGCGTGTACGGGCCCCACTGCGGCGCATCGGTGAGCAGCACGGCAAGCACGAACAGCCCCGCCAGCAGGGCCGTGCGGGTGAGCCAGACGGTCAGCAGACCCTGGCAACAGGCCCGGCCGTCGGCCGAGCGATGCGCACGCACCGAAAACAGGGTGTGGGTGGCGATGGTACAGGGTTCGAAAAACGCCAGCAGTCCCAGCAGCCCGGCGCTGACCAGCAGCATTGCGGTCATGCCGGCACCTTGTCGCCACGCCCCAGGCGTCCTTCCAGTTCGGCGCGCAGCCGCTTCGCCGATGGCAGGCTGGTGAACACCAGTTCGCCGTCGATGGCGATGGAGGGCGTGGACATCACGCCCAGGGCAACGGCGTGATCCATCTCGTCGAGGATGTTCACCTCGCGCCACGCGATCTCGTCGCCGCCCAGCTCGTCGGCCAGCCTGCGCAACACCTCCTTGGTATGCCCGCACTTGCTGCAGCCGGGGGAGGAAAAGACTTCTACGTTGATAGCCATGATTTGCTTTCCTGTTTTCTGGGGAGGCCCAACGCCCGGTCACCGGTCAGACCACAGGTCACCTCCAGCGCCGGGTCCTGTGCCTTCTCAGTACCGGACTTCTCCGCCTTCAGCGCCACTGAGGTCTCGAGGCCGTTCTTGAACAACACATGCGGGCCGACACCGAAGATGGGATCGTGGGCAATCGCCAGGCCGGCCATCACGCCAACCCTCTTCTGCCAATACTTTTCCATCAGTGAAATTCGTCCTGTCTGTATCGTTGCGACAGCCCGGACCAGGCCCAAAGCTGCCGGGAAAGTCATGATTTTTTCGTAACGGTGTGAAGCCTAGCGCCTGGAGTCGACTCCAGATCAAGGATTTTTTATTTTTTTGGTTCGTGGATCTCTTGCCGCACAGGGCACCGAACTTGTCATCCCGAGCGCAGCGCGAGGCGCGATCCTGATCGGCCGGTTATGCCATGGGCGGCAAAGATCTCTCCCTGCGGTCGAGATGACAAGGTAGTGGGGGCTGCCCCCTGTCCCTATAACTTGTCATCTCGACCGCAGGGAGAGATCCTGGCCAGCCGTTCATGCCTTTTGCTAACCCAGACCCATTGGCCGCCCATACGGCCGGGGCTACACTGTCCGGAACTCTCCACGGCAGGAACCACCATGACGCGCAAACCCCTGTTGCTTATCCCCGTGCTGCTCATCGCCGGCGGGCTTTATTACTGGTACGCCAGTGACCACTCGGCGGAGACAGATGGCCAGCTCACCCTCTATGGCAATGTGGAGATCCGCGAGGCGCAGCTAGCCTTCAATGGCTCGGAGCACATCGCCGAGATCCTGGTGGAAGAGGGTCAGCGGGTCAGCCAGGGACAGCCGCTGGCGCGCCTGCATACCGAGCTGCTCGATGCCGAGCTGGCACAGGCGAAGGCATTGCTGGGAGCGAAACAGGCCAACCTCGACAAGTTGCTGGCCGGCAGCCGCAAGGAAGAGATCGAGCGCGCCCGTGCGCAGGTCACAGCGGCGCAGGCGCGCGCCAAGTCCAGCCGCGACACCTACCAGCGACTGAAGTCACTGCTTGCGCGCAAGCTGGCCTCGGACGAGGACGTGGAGGCCGCGCGCGCAACGGCCGACGCGGCGGCGGCGGAGCTGGAGGCGGCACTGCAGACCCTGAGCCTGCTGCAGCAGGGGCCACGCCAGGAGGACATCGCCATCGCCCGCGCCGAGGTGGCCGCCGCGCGCGCCGCGCTGGCGCTGGCGGAACAGCGCGTTGCCGATGCAACCCTCACCGCGCCCGAGGCCGGCATCATCCGCGACCGCCTGCTCGAACCCGGCGAGTTCGTCACCCCGCAGAATCCGGTGCTGAGCCTGGCGCTGATCGAGCCCATCTGGGTGCGCGCCTATCTGCCCGAGACCGCACTGGGACGGGTCAAGCCGGGCATGGCGGCACAGATACGCAGCGACAGCTATCCCGACAAGACCTACCCCGGCTGGGTCGGCTACATCTCGCCCACCGCCGAATTCACCCCCAAGAACGTGGAGACACCGGAGCTGCGCACCCGCCTGGTCTACCAGCTGCGGGTGTTCACCTGTAACCCGGATCAGGAGCTGCGCCTGGGGATGCCGGCCACCGTCATCCTGGACACCAACACCGACGCCAAGGCCGGCAGTGCCGTCCGCCCCGACTGCGGCCACTGAGATGAGCGAGGTCGCACTGCGACTGCAGGGGGTCAGCAAGACCTTCGGCGACGGCCAGGCCATCCCCGCTTTACGCGAGGTGGATCTTGAGGTGCAGCCCGGCAAGGTCACCGGCCTGATCGGTCCCGACGGCGCCGGCAAGACCACGCTGATGCGTCTCGCCGCCGGTCTGCTGCTGCCCGACAGCGGCCGCATCGAGGTGCTGGGTATCGATGCCCTCGCCGACCCGCTGGCGGTGCAGTCGGCCATCGGCTACATGCCCCAGCGCTTCGGCCTCTATGAGGACCTGACGGTGCAGGAGAACCTCGACCTGTATGCCGATCTGCAGGGTCTGGCGGACGAGCGCAAACAGCCGCGCTACGACGAGCTGATGGGCATGACCGGCCTCGCCCCCTTCCTCGATCGCCTCGCCGGCAAGCTGTCCGGCGGCATGAAACAGAAACTGGGCCTGGCCTGCAGCCTGCTGCGTGAACCCGAACTGTTGCTGCTGGACGAGGCCACCGTCGGCGTCGACCCGGTGTCGCGGCGCGAGCTGTGGCACATCGTCTACGGCCAGGTGCGCGGCAGTGGCATGGCGGTGCTGTTGAGCACCGCCTACCTCGACGAGGCGGAGCGCTGCGACGAGGTGGCGCTGCTGCACCAGGGCCGGCTGCTGGGCCAGGACACCCCCGCCAGCTTCAGTGCGCCACTGGCCGGCAGCACCTTCGAGGT
>JANTHH010000268.1 GCA_024762485.1 Chromatiales bacterium | reverse complement strand
TTCATCGCACTGACCACCCTTCCGGGCCTGGCCCTGGCCCACGAGGATGCCGGCCCCGGCTTTTTTGCCAACCTGGAACACATCCTCTCCAATGCCGAGCACCTGTGGCCACTGGCCGTCGTGGCGGTGGTTGCGGGCCTGGTGGCGCGTCCGCTGGGCCGTCTGCTGAAACAGCGCGCGTCGAACAAACGCTGAGCCGTGAGCGGCCAAGCCGACACCGCGCTGCTGCGGCTGTTGCAGCTGTGCAGCGGCACCCTGCCCATCGGCGGATTCACCTATTCCCAGGGTATCGAGTGGGCGGTGGAGTGTGGCTGGATCAAGGATCAGGCGACGCTCACCGAGTGGCTCACCGACCTGGTCGACACCAGCCTGGCACAGGTGGAGATCCCGGTGCTGGCCCGCCAGTATCGCGCCTGCGAACAGGCTGATGTCGATGCATTGGGCTACTGGTCCGATTGGCTTATGGCCAGCCGAGAGTCGCGCGAGCTGCGCGACGAGGAGGGCAACCGCGGTCGTGCCCTGGCCAGCCTGCTGGTGGACCTGGAGCTGCCGAAGGCAGCTGAATGGCGCGACACTCTCAGCGGCTGCCAGTCCGCCGGTTTCGCCCTCGCCGCACAACGTTGGGCCATTCCGCTGCCGCAGGCCGCCCAGGGCCTCGCCTGGACCTGGCTGGAGAACCTCACCCTGGCCGGCGTCAAGCTGATCCCGCTGGGTCAGACAGCCGGCCAGCGCGTCCTGCATGCGCTCAGCGATACGGCAAGTCTTGCCGTCCAGCGCGGTTTGGTCATCCGCGATGAGGACATGGGGGCCTCGTGTCCGGCACTGGCCATCGCCAGCAGTCGTCATGAAACCCAGTACACCCGCCTGTTCCGGTCCTGAACCGGCCGCATTATCGAGAGCAACAGAACATGAGCGATTACAAGCAACCCCTGCGGGTCGGTGTCGGCGGACCCGTCGGCTCCGGCAAGACCGCCCTGCTGGAGCGCCTGTGCAAGGCCATGCGTGACGATTACCAGCTGGCCGTGGTCACGAACGACATCTACACCCAGGAGGATGCGCAGATCCTCACCCGTGCCGAGGCGCTGCCCCATGACCGGATTGTCGGTGTCGAGACCGGCGGCTGCCCCCATACCGCGATCCGCGAGGATGCCTCCATGAACCTGGCAGCGGTGGAAGACCTGAGCAGGAAGTTCGCCGACCTGGACCTGGTGTTCATCGAGAGTGGCGGCGACAACCTGTCCGCCACCTTCAGCCCCGAGCTGGCGGACCTGACCCTTTACGTCATCGACGTGGCCGAGGGTGAGAAGATCCCCCGCAAGGGTGGCCCCGGCATCACCCGCTCGGACCTGCTGGTGATCAACAAGATCGATCTGGCACCTTATGTCGGTGCGTCCCTGGAGGTGATGAAGGCGGACACCGAACGCATGCGTGGCGACAAGCCCTTTGTGTTCAGCAACCTGAAGAGCGGCGAAGGGCTGCAGGCCATCATCGACTTCGTGGTACACCAGGGCATGCTCGGCGATGCGATGCCTCTCGCCAGGCCGGCAGGCTAATCCTCGCTCAGCTCCACCGTTCCCTGCACCGATACCCGCACTTCACTGCTGCCGGCCTCGAGACGGGGGGCGACGTCCGCCTCGGCGCGCATCATCGCCGCCTTGGCATAGATGGGCTGGGGTTGTCCGCCGCCGTTCACCGACAACTGGACCAGGCGGTAGCGCTGGTGGCCGAGTCCATCGGCGATCAGCCGGGCGCGTTGCTGAAAGCGTTTCAGTGCCTCGGTGATCAGTTGCTCCTCGACCCGGCGGCGCTGGGGTCCCGATACCTTGTAGCTCACCGACTGCACAGCCAGGCGTGACTGCAGCTGGCCGATCAGCTTGCTCAGGGTCTTCGTATCGGTGGACTCGAGGCGCATGGACTGGCTGACCCGCCAGCCGCTGGCAACGTTCTTACGGTAGATGGGTGCAGTGCGGTAGTTCAGGGTCTGCGCCTGGATGCCGGCGGTGCGCTTGGCCAGGTCCATTGCCCACTGCATGTCGCGGTTGACCGTCTTGGCCAGTTTCGCGGCATCGTTTCCCTCCTGCTGGGTGTAGAGCACGGCCACCAGCAGATCGTTGGCCACTTCGCCGCTGGCCTCGGCCGAGAGACTGACGCGGTTATAGACCGGCGTGGTGTCGGCGAGGGCGGCAGGGGTGAGCAGGAGCAGCATCAGCAGGTGGATCGATCGTGGCATGGCATTGTCCTCGGGTTGGTCGTGCCGGGTGGCGGCATCGGGATATTGTCATCTCATCGCGCATTGCACCTTGTAGACTAGTGCATATGAATCAACACGGATTCTCTCATTGAGAGCCAAAGGGCGGCGAAAGATTCCCATGGAAAATACGGACCTGAAACAACCCGAGTTCTACATCAACCGTGAGCTCAGCCTGCTGGAGTTCAACTACCGCGTGCTGGCCCAGGCCGAGGACGCCTCGGTGCCACTGCTCGAACGGCTACGCTACCTGTGCATCTCGTCGACCAACATGGACGAATTCTTCGAGGTGCGTGTCGGTGGCCTGAAGCAGCAGGTGGGGCTGGGCGTGGTACAGGTCGGGCCGGACAACATGACGCCGACCGAGGTGCTGGAGGCGATCCGCGAACGCGCCTCGCAACTGGTGGGCGACCAGTACCGGATACTCAACGACGTGATGTTGCCGGCACTGGCCGACGAGGGCATCCGGGCGATCAAGCGCAGCGACTGGAGCGAGGCCCAGGAGGCCTGGTTGAGTGACTACTTCGAACGCGAGCTGCTGCCGGTGCTCAGCCCCATCGGCCTGGACCCGGCGCACCCGTTCCCGCGCATCCTCAACAAGAGTCTCAACTTCATCGTCTCGCTGGTGGGCAAGGATGCCTTCGGCCGCAAGAGTGGCATGGCCATCGTCCAGGCGCCACGCGCGCTGCCGCGGCTGATCCGGCTGCCGCGCAGCCTCAAGGGCAACGGCCCCTACGATTTCGTGTTCCTCTCGTCGGTGATCCATGCCTTTGTCGGCCGCCTGTTCCACGGCATGAAGATCCAGGGCTGTTACCAGTTCCGGGTCACCCGCAACAG
>JANTHH010000267.1 GCA_024762485.1 Chromatiales bacterium | reverse complement strand
ATCCGCGCCGACGAGACCCTCTGGTCCATCGCCAGACAGGTGCGCCCCCAGGGCGTCACCATGGAACAGATGATGATCGCCCTGCAGAAGGCGAATCCACACGCCTTCGTCCGTGGCAACGTCAATCTTCTGAAAAAGGGACAGATCCTGCGCGTGCCCGAGCGGGACGAGGTCCTCGCCATCAACCGCAACGAGGCCAAGCAGGCCTATATCTCCCAGCGTGATGCATGGATGGCGACTCAGGGCAGGGGTGCCGCCACCGGCGCTGCGGCCACCACGGGTACTGCGACAGCCGAGTCTGAGGCAGGGCGTCTGCAGCTGGCGACACCGCGTCCAGAGGGCCAGGGCGAGGCCGGGCCGGCCGAGGGCGGCGCCCCGGCAGCCGATGCCGAGGCACTGACCACGGATCTGCTGATCGAGCGTGAAAAATCCGAAACCGCCCGTATCGAGGCCGAGCATCTGCGCAGTCAGGTCGCCGAGCTGGAGATGAACCTCAAGAACATGGATCGGCTGATCAAGCTCAAGGACGATCAGCTGGCCCGCCTGGAAAGCACCCTTGCAGCCGAGCCTACCACCGGTGCCGAGTTGGCAGCGCCGGGTGAATCCACAGCAACCGGCGAAGCTGTCGCGACTGGTGAAGCTGACGCTACTGGCGAAGCTGGCGCGACCGGCGAAGAGCTCGTTGCCGAAACGGAGCCGGTTGTCGGTGGTGAGGAGGCCGAACCCACGATGGCCGAGGGGGAGCAGCCGGCTGAAGTCACGGGTGAGGCCGAGGCCACTGCACCCCAGACTGAAGCCGCTGCAGAAGAACCGCCCGTCGAGACCACAGAAGACGAGTCAGCGGCCGCCAGCCAGGACATGGCGCCCGAAGTGGCAGAGGCTGAGGTGGCCGAGCCCGAGATGGCAGCGCCCGAAGCGGTCGCAGAAGAAGACGCTGGCATGATGGCCTACGTCCCCCAGGAGCTGCGTCCTCTGTTCAAGAACCAGAACTTCCTCATGGGGGCGGGTGCGGCACTCATCGCCCTGCTGGCTGCCTTGATCTTTTTTGTCAGTCGCCGCGGCAAGGACGAGGAAGAAGTCGCGGAATCAGCGGCCGGGGACATGGGTGAGAGCATCCTGCTGGAGCCCGAACCCGATGAGCAGATGACTGAAGGCGAGAAAGCCGGCGGCCCTGATTCCTCTTTCCTCAACGAGTTCTCCCCCAGCGACGTCCAGGCGCTGAACGAGGACAGTGCCGAGGTAGACCCCATCGCCGAGGCCGATGTCTATATCGCCTACGGGCGCTACCAGCAGGCCGAGAACCTGCTCAAGCAGGGTCTCGAAAAAGAGCCCGACCGCAACGAACTGAAGTTCAAGCTGCTGGACGTCCTCTATGCCAAGCCGGATGTGGCAGGGTTTGTCGCCCTGGCCAAGGAGATGGCACAGGCCGGACTCGACAGCAGTGAGCCCGAGCAGTGGGCGCGCGTGCGTACCATGGGGCAGGAACTGGCGCCGGATGAGCCATTGTTCACCGGCGGCGCGGCTGAGCCGGCAGCGGAGGAGTCCGCGCTCGCCACTGGCGAGGACACGGTGTCGATGATGGACGACGATCTCCATCTCAGTGAACTCGCCGATCTTGCCGAAGACGAATCCACGTTTGTCGATGAACTGGAAGGCAATTCGCCGATTCTCGATAGTCTCGACATCAACGATGCCGACCAGGGTGCCGCCGCGGATGAACTGTCCGAACTGGAATCGCTCAATGTCGATCTCGACGACATCGAATCCCCGGGCAGCAAGGCGATCGACACAGACGCGGCCAGGGCGGAGACCAAGGGGCTGGGCCTCGCCGGTGATGCCGACAGCAGCCTGGCTTCCCTGGATGAGACCTCGCAGGCGCAGGATGAAGAACTGGCCATTGATGATATGGACGTGTTCTCTGAACTCACCGAGGAGTTGAGCCAGTTGGAAGAGGCCTCTGCACTGCTCGACGAGCCGGTCGACCTCCATGCTGCTGCGGCAGAGGACGAACTCGATGTTGCCCTCGAGACCCAGCAGGGCGACACCGAGAGCCTGGCCTCCGGCCTGGCCGACGACGATGAAGTGGAGACCAAGCTGGACCTGGCCCGCGCCTATCTCGAGATGGGTGACAGCGAGGGTGCAGCCGGCCTGCTCAACGAGGTCAAGGCAGAGGGCACGCCCCAGCAGGCGGCCACCGCCGATGAATTGCTGGGCAATCTGGACAAATAAGCAATCGCTTGCAGTTGACGAGGTAGTCCTGGGGCGCCCCCCGTCACCAACGGGGGGCGCCTCTTGGTTTGGATATGCGGATAGCACTCGGTATCGAATACGACGGCCAGTCTTTCCGTGGCTGGCAGGCACAGAAGCACGGCGTGCCCACGGTCCAGGCCGCGCTGGAGACGGCGGTGTCGAAGGTTGCGGCACACCGGGTGTCCACCGTCTGCGCAGGTCGCACCGATACCGGCGTGCACGGTATCGGTCAGGTGGTGCATTTCGATACCGAGGCCGTGCGCACACCGAGAAACTGGCTCCTTGGCAGCAATGTCAATCTGCCGCCGACGGTCTCGGTCACCTGGGCAAAGGAGGTCGGTGACGATTTCCATGCCCGGTTCTCCGCCACCGCCCGTTCCTATCGCTATCTGATTCTCAATCGCCCCTGCCGCTCGGCGCTGTTGGCCGGCAAGGTCACCTGGGTGCATCGGCCCCTGGATGCCGAGCGCATGCATGTGGCGGCACAGCACCTGCTGGGCACCCACGACTTCAGCAGCTACCGGGCACTCGGCTGCCAGGCCAAGAGCCCGGTCAGGACGATCTCCGGGATACGGGTGGAACGCCAGCGCGACCTGATTGAACTCAGCCTGACCGCCAATGCCTTCCTCCACCACATGGTGAGGAATATCGCCGGTGTGCTGATCGAGATCGGCCAGGGCGAGCGGCCTGCCGAGTGGACACTGGAGGTGCTGCGGCTGAGGGACCGGACCCTTGGCGGCGTGACGGCCCCGCCGCATGGTCTCTATCTCAGCCAGGTACGCTATCCCGAGGCCTTCGCGATCCCGGCACCGCCACCCACTGGCTTTCCGCCGGTGG
>JANTHH010000266.1 GCA_024762485.1 Chromatiales bacterium | reverse complement strand
GGCGAGCACATGGACTGGTCCACCCTGATCTACAACTTCGGCCGCAACGAGGTGCGCAACTTCCTCATCTCCAGCGCCCTGTTCTGGATCGAGGAGATGCACATCGACGGGCTGCGGGTGGATGCCGTGGCCTCCATGCTCTACCTGGACTATTCACGCGACGAGTGGCTGCCCAACCGCTACGGCGGGCGCGAGAACCTGGAGGCGCTGGCCTTCATCCGCGAGCTCAACGACGTCATCCACGAGGAACAGCCGGGGGCACTGATGATCGCCGAGGAGTCCACCTCCTGGCCCATGGTCAGCCGCCCCACCGAGGTGGGCGGGCTGGGCTTCGACATCAAGTGGAACATGGGCTGGATGAACGACACCCTGGAATACATGGCCCACGAGCCCATCCACCGCCGCTACCACCAGGGCAGCCTGACCTTCAGCATGCTCTACGCCTTCACCGAGAACTTCATGCTGCCCTTCTCCCACGACGAGGTGACCCACGGCAAGGCCTCCATGCTCTACAAGATGCCGGGTGACGAGTGGCAGCGTTTCGCCAACCTGCGGGCGCTGTACACCTACATGTTCTGCCACCCGGGCAAGAAGCTGCTGTTCATGGGCTGCGAGTTCGGCCAGGGCAACGAGTGGAACTGCATGCAGCCACTCGACTGGTATGTGCTCGACTACCCGCTGCACCAGGGCCTGCAAACCCTGGTGAAGCAACTCAACGCGCTCTACAAAGACAGCCCCGCCCTGCACCAGCACGAGTTCGACTGGCAGGGCTTCGAATGGATCGACTGCCACGATGCCGACAACTCGGTGCTGAGCTTCATCCGCCGTGGCGATGACGGTTTCGTGGTGGTGGTGCTGAACCTGACGCCGGTCGCCCGCGAGGGTTATCGCATCGGCGTGCCGGCGGCGGGCGAGTACCGGGAGATCTTCAACTCGGATTCCGCCTACTTCGGCGGCAGCAACGTGGGCAACGGCGGGCACCGGCTGGAGACCGAGGACCTTCCCTGGATGGACCGGCCCTGCTCGCTGTCACTCACCCTGCCGCCGCTGGCCGGCATCGTGCTGCAGCTGGCCTGATCCATGGCCGCGAACGATTGGACAGTCTGGCCGGGCCGGCCCTATCCACTGGGCGCGACCTGGGATGGCGAGGGTGTCAATTTCACCCTGTTCTCCGAGCACGCCGACAAGGTGGAACTGTGCCTGTTCGACCAGAAGGGCCGGCGCGAGATCGCACGCATCCCCCTGCGCTGGCAGACCGATCAGGTATGGCACTGCTATCTGCCGGAGGCCCGCCCCGGCCAGCTCTACGGCTACCGGGTGTACGGTCCCTATGACCCCAAGCGGGGGCATCGTTTCAACCCCAACAAGCTGCTGCTCGACCCCTACGCCAAGGACATCATCGGCACAGTGCGCTGGAATGACGCACTCTACGGCTACACCATCGGCAACAGCGACGCGGACCTCAGCCTGGACCCGCGCAACAGTGCCCACGGCATGCCCAAGTCGCGGGTGATAGAGACCACCTTTGCCTGGGGTGACGACAGGCCGCTGAACACGCCCTGGCACGACACCGTCATCTACGAGCTGCACGTCAAGGGCTTCACCCAGCAGCACCCCGCGGTACCGCCCCAGTACCGCGGCACCTACGCGGGGCTGACCACCGAGCCGGTGATCGAGTATTTCAAGCGGCTGGGCATCACGGCGGTGGAGCTGATGCCGGTGCACAGCTTCGTCCACGACCGCTATCTGGTGGAACAGGGACTGAGCAACTACTGGGGCTACAGCACGCTGGGCTACTTCGCCCCCCACGGGGCCTACTCGGCGTCGGGCAAGGTCAGCGAATTCAAGACCATGGTGAAGCGGCTGCACTCCAACGGCATCGAGGTGATCCTCGACGTCGTCTACAACCACACCGCCGAGGGCAACCACCTGGGGCCGACGCTGTGCTTCCGCGGCATCGACAATGCCACCTACTACCGCCTGGTGCCCAACGACCGCCGCTACTACATGGATTACACCGGCTGCGGCAACACCCTGAACACGCAACACCCGCGGGTGCTGCAGCTGATCATGGACAGTCTGCGCTATTGGGTGCAGGAGATGCATGTCGACGGCTTCCGCTTCGACCTCGCCGCCTCGCTGGCACGTGACGAACACAGCGTCACCAGCTTCTCCGCCTTCCTCAACATGATCCACCAGGATCCGGTGCTGTCGCAGGTCAAGCTGATTGCCGAGCCCTGGGACCTGGGCGAGGATGGCTTCCAGGTTGGCAACTTTCCGGTGGGCTGGGCCGAGTGGAACAGTCGCTACCGCGACACCCTGCGCGCCTACTGGAAGGGCGAAGGCGGACTGATCGGCGAACTGGCCTACCGGCTGACCGGCTCCAGTGACCTCTATGCCTTCAATGGCCGCAAGCCGTACGCCAGTATCAACTTCGTCACCTGCCATGACGGTTTCACCCTGCACGACCTGACCAGTTACAACCACAAGCACAACCAGGCCAACGGCGAGGACAATCGCGACGGCGAGGATCACAACCTCAGCTGGAACTGCGGCGAGGAGGGACCGACGAAGAATCTGCACCTGATCCACCGCCGCAACCAGCAGAAGCGCAACTTCCTCGCCTCGCTGCTGTTCTCGCAGGGGGTGCCCATGCTGGCAGCCGGCGACGAGATGGGCCGCACCCAGCAGGGCAACAACAACGCCTACTGCCAGGACAACGAAATCAGCTGGCTGGACTGGACGCTGGACAACGACGCGAAGGATCTGCAGGCATTCGTCCGCGAGGTGATCCGCCTGCGTAAGCAACACCCGACATTCCGCCGCCGGCGTTTCTTCCAGGGGCGCCGTATCCAGGGTGCCAACGTCAAGGACATCCTCTGGCTCAACCCCACCGGGCACGAGATGAGCGACGAGGAATGGTCCCACAGCTATGCCCGCTGCCTGGGCCTGCTGCTGCACGGTGATGCCATCGAAGAGGAGGACGAGCGCGGCCGCCCCATTGTCGACGACAGCTTTCTGCTGCTGCTCAATGCCCACCACCAGGGGATCGACTTCTGCCTGCCGAAGCTGACGGGCATCGCCCGCTGGGCGGTGGAGATCGA
>JANTHH010000265.1 GCA_024762485.1 Chromatiales bacterium | reverse complement strand
GGTCAGGTTGGATCCGGCGAGGTCGGCAGAACCACCCATGAATTCCGGCAGCACCGGCCCATAGCCCTCGATGGCATTCTGCGAGGCCTTGCGGGTGGCGATCTTCTCCGCCTTGGCGTCGACCTCGGCGATGAACTTGGCGGCATGCTCGTCCCAGCCGATGGGCAGATCACCGGCCATGCGGCGCTCGAATTCGGCTGCAAGTTCGGGGAACTCGGCTTGGTAGGCTGCAAACTTCTCGTTCCAGGCCTCTTCTGCGGCGGCACCCTTGCCCTTCGCGTCCCAGCCCTCGTAGACCTCCTTGGGGATCTCGAAGGGGCCATAGTTCCAGCCCAGATTCTCGCGGGTCAGGGCGATCTCGTCGTCGCCCAGCGGGGCGCCGTGACACTCTTCCTTGCCGGCCTTGTTGGGGGAACCGAAGCCGATGGTGGTCTGGCAGCAGATCAGGGTCGGCTTGTCGGTGACGCTGCGCGCCTCTTCGATGGCCGCCTTGATCGCGTCGGCGTCGTGGCCGTCCACCTTGGGGATCACGTGCCAGCCATAGGCCTCGAAACGCTGCGGGGTGTTGTCGGTGAACCAGGCGGGCTCACCGTTGCCGCCACGGACCTCACCGTCGATGGAGATGTTGTTGTCGTCGTAGAAGGCGACCAGCTTGCCCAGACCCAGCGTCCCCGCCAGGGAGCAGGACTCGTGGGAGATACCCTCCATCAGGCAGCCATCACCCAGGAACACATAGGTGCTGTGATCGACAATCTCGTGACCGGGCTTGTTGAACTGGGCCGCGAGCGCCTTCTCGGCGATCGCCATGCCGACGCCATTGGTGATGCCCTGGCCCAGTGGGCCGGTGGTGGTCTCGACGCCGGGCGCATAGCCATACTCGGGATGGCCGGGGGTCTTGGAATGCAGCTGGCGGAACTGCTTGAGATCGTCAATGCTCAGATCGTAGCCGGTGAGATGTAGCAGGCTGTAGATCAGCATTGAGCCGTGGCCATTGGACAGGACAAAACGATCGCGGTCGGCCCAGTCGGGATTGGCCGGGTTGTGGGTCATGTAGTCGTTCCACAACACCTCGGCGATATCGGCCATACCCATGGGTGCGCCGGGATGCCCGGACTTGGCTTTTTGAACGGCGTCCATGCTGAGTGCACGGATTGCATTGGCGAGTTCTCTGCGTGAGGACATGAGCCCCTCCTTCAAAGACTAAAAAAACCCAGCATCCCCCACGACCTCGGCCGATGGTGAACGTGAAATGTCGGTGCTTTGTTTCACCTGGAGCCGGTTGAAGGGCTGCAGGCAGGCGGAAACGAAGCGGGCCCCGTCGCCACCTAAAAAAGGTCGGCTATTCTCCCCTATCGGGCGATGCAGGGGCAACCCGGGATTCCCCGGACTTTTGAATAACGCCATAAAAGTCGGAAAAACCCGTACAACTCATTGATAAAATGAGTTTTTTACAGATACTCACTGGCGCCACTTGATCGAGCAGCCCATGCTGGGGATCTGTTCGGCAGGCCCCCGGCCCGTCTCGGCCACCTGCTTCATGGCCTCGAACAGGTCACGACGGGTACCTTCGGGCGCCGCCTCCTTGCGGCTGGCATCAAGGCGGCCGCGGTACTGAAGCCGGAGGTCGGCGTTGTAGCCGAAAAAGTCCGGCGTACAGACTGCCCCATAGGCCTTGGCCACCTGCTGATCCTCATCAAATAGATACGGGAAGGGGTAGTCGTACTGCTCTGCGACCTGCCGCATGGCCTCGAACGAGTCATCGGGGTAGGTCTCGGCATCGTTCGAATTAATGGCCACCACGCCGACGCCCAATGCCTTCAATTCCTTGGCATCACGGATCAGACGTTCGCGCACCGCCTTCACATAAGGGCAGTGATTGCAGATGAACATCACAAGCAAGCCCTTTTCACCGGCACAGTCGGCGAGGGTCCAGTTCCTGCCATCGACCCCAGGCAGGGAAAAATCGATGGCGGGCTGGCCAAAATCACAAACAGGGGTTTCAACTGCCATCACTCAATCACTCCGTAGTCTGGCCGATAAGGGGCGGCTAGGATCGCATATTTTTCGGCATGAAAGCGCCCGGACATCATTGTAGAATGCGCGATCGTTTACCCTTGCCCGCAGACAGCGCACAACAATCCACAGGCGCCTGGAGAACAAACACATGACAAAGGACTTTCTGTTTACCTCTGAATCGGTTTCAGAGGGACACCCGGACAAGGTCGCAGACCAGGTCTCCGACGCCATCCTTGATGCCATCCTTGACGAGGATCCCAATCCGGAACACGCCCGCGTCGCCTGCGAGACCCTGGTGAAGACCGGCGCGGTGGTGCTTGCCGGCGAAATCACCACCAATGCCCATCCGGACTACGAGAAGATCGTGCGCAAGACCGTCACCGACATCGGCTACGACAGTACCGAGATCGGCTTCGACGGCAACACCTGCGCGGTGATGTCGCTGATCGGCCGCCAGTCTGGCGACATTGCCATGGGCGTCGACCGCCAGACCGCAGAAGACCAGGGGGCGGGTGACCAGGGCCTGATGTTCGGCTTCGCCACCACCGAGACCGAGGTGCTGATGCCCGCCGCCATCACCTATGCACACCGCCTGGTGCAGAAACAGGCCGAGGTGCGCAAGAACGGCACCCTGCCCTGGCTGCGCCCGGACGCCAAGAGCCAGGTCACCCTGCGCTACGAAGATGGCCAGATCCACGGCATCGAGGCGGTGGTGCTGTCCACCCAGCATGCACCGGACATCTCCCAATCAGACCTGCGCGAGGCGGTGATGGAGGAGATCATCAGGCCGGTACTGCCGGTCGAATGGTTGCACGGCACCACCCAGTTCCACATCAACCCCACCGGCCAGTTCATCATCGGCGGCCCGGTGGGCGATGCCGGCCTGACCGGCCGCAAGATCATCGTCGACACCTACGGCGGGGCAGCCCACCATGGCGGTGGCGCCTTCTCCGGGAAGGACCCATCCAAGGTCGATCGCTCCGCGGCCTATGCCGGGCGCTACGTGGCCAAGAACATTGTCGCCGCCGGGCTGGCGGAGAAATGCGAGATCCAGGTCTCCTACGCCATCGGCGTGGCCGAGCCCACCTC
>JANTHH010000264.1 GCA_024762485.1 Chromatiales bacterium | reverse complement strand
ATATTGCGCTCGGGTATCTGTTCCGGGTTCGGATAGTTCGCCAGCGCCGCCTCCAGGCCGGCCTCCCGGATCAGATGGAACATGGGCCAGGGCGAGCGGTTGGTGTAGTTGGCAGGATCATCCTCATCGCTGTCCGCGAAGCGGTAGTCCGGATGGAAGCTGGCGAGCTGCAGCGTGCCCTCCAGCCCCGCCTCGGCGAGTGCATCCTCCAGCAGGGACAGCATGTCGAGATAGTCCTCGAAGTCGGCCAGTCCCGCGGAGAGGATGAACAGGCCGGTCTCGGCCTGCTCCGGGTCGAGCTGCAGGAAGCTGTCGACCTCCTCGAGGAAGGCGCGGTAGATCGCCTCCCGCCCGGTCTCGTTGCAGACGCTGAAACGCACCCGCCCTGCGTTGTAGGGGCGCGCGGCGAAGGGACAGAGGTTGAGCCCGATCACCACCCGCTCCAGCCAGCGCCGGGTCTGTTCGACCACCTGATCCCTGTCTGTCATGCGAGCCCTCTGGCTGTCGTCGAAAATGGCCAGACAGTGTATCGCGACGCGGGCCCGACTCGCAGGCTGGCGCGAGTTCTGCCACAATCCGCGCCGCCCGACCGGGCTTGAGTCATCACTAACGAAAAAGGTGAAAGGAAATGAAACTGGTTAAAAAGACTTCCGAGTACACCATCTATCTGAAGAACAACGGCCGTCATGCCGTCAAATCAGGCAGTGGTTATGTCAACGGCGAAGAGAAGGCCAAGATCCTGCTGGCCGAGGGCCTGATCAAGCTGACCGAGCCGAAGCCGGCCGAGGAAGCGCCTGCAGAAGAAGAGGCGCCAGCCGAAGAGGCCGCGGAAGACGCCGCCGAGTGAGCTGACTTCCAGACGCGAAAAAGCCCGGCCATGTGCCGGGCTTTTTTATGGTGTGCGGCTCAGAGCGCCTTCACCAGTTCCAGCACCGCCTCCGCATGCCCCTTCGGCGTCACGCCGTACAAGGCATGACGAACCACGTCATCCGCGTCTACGACAAAGGTGGAACGCACGATACCCATCTTCTTCTCGCCGTTCTTCTCCTTCTCCTGCCAGACGCCGTAGGCCTCGCACATCTGGCCGTCGACATCAGCCAGCAACTGCATGGTGAGCCCGAACTTGTCACGGAAGTCACCGTGACTGACGCAGGTGTCCTTGCTGACCCCGATCACCTGCGCACCGGCCTCCTCGAAATCTGCCATCAGGTCGGTGAAGGCGAGCGCCTCCAGGGTACAGCCGGGCGTGTCGTCCTTGGGATAGAAGAAAATCACCTTGGTCTTGCCGCTGAAGTCGGCGGAGCGGACCAGGTCCATGTCGGCATTGGGCAATTCGAACGGTGGGGCCTTGTCGCCTGGTGAAAGCATGTCATGGACTCCTCTGGTGTTTTCCGGATTTGTGCAGCGGACTTTAGGTCTGCCGGGACAGGGGGTCAATCGCGACAAGACCCTCTATCGGTCGAGGAAATCCAGTGCCGGTGCGATCAATCCGGCCAGGGGGATCTTGTTGCTCTCGTGGGGGATGCTGTCGGTGCTCCAGACGTGCCAGAGACCGGCGTTGAGCATACGTTCGATGGCACCATCGACGAACAATGCGTGGGTGACTATGGCAGAGATGGAGGCGGGCGACTGCCGGCGGACGATGGTGGCCGCCACCTCCAGGGTGCGCCCGGTGCTGGCCATGTCGTCGAGCAGGACCACCCGGCGATCCTTGAAATCCCCCTCGAGATCGATGGTCACCTCGAGGTCGCCGCTGCGGGTCTTGGTGCCGACCACGTAATCCAGCCCCGCCTTCCGGGCCACCGCCGACACCCACTGCTCCGATTCGCCGTCAGGCCCGACCAGCAGGGCGTCGGGGCGCTCCTGGGCGAGGAAGTCGGCGATCGGCCCGGTGGCACTGAGTGCGACACTGTGCGCGGTGGGCACGGCCTCGGCCAGGTTGTGCACACGGTGCAGGTGTGGATCGACGGTGATCAGCGCATCGAAATGCTCGGCCAGCAGGCTGCCGATCACCTTCTGGCTGACCACCTCGCCGCTGTGGAAGCTCTTGTCCTGGCGCATGTAGCAGAGGTACGGCGCCACCAGGGTGAGATGGCGGGCACCCAGTTCCCGGGCCTCGGCCGCCGCCAGGATCAGCTCGATCAGCTTGCTGTTCGGACGATCCAGGCTGCGGCAGAACACCACCTGCTCCGGCAGCTCGGCGGGCAGCCGCACCAGGCTTTCACCATCCGGGAAATGGTGGATGTAGACATCCTCGTAGGGCATCCCGGCGGCCTCCGCCAGCGCCTGCGCCTGTGTGCGGTATTCCTCGAAGCCGAGTAGCAGGGCCATATCAATACACCATCTCGTTGAGTTTCTTCGGCTTGTCGCTGCCGATGGTCATGCCGGGGTCCTTCTCCGCCATGTCGGTGGCGAAGCGGAAATCGGAAGGAAAATCGGCGTAGATGCTGTACAGCAACTCACCCTTCTTCACCCGGTCACCCAGTTTTTTGTTCAGATCCACGCCGGCCCCCTTGTCCATGGGCGCGCCAGCGAGCCGCGCCAGGTTGGCCAGGCGCAGATTGTCGATGGCAGTGACATAACCGCCACGGGCTGCCTTGATTGCCCGGCACAGGCGCCCCGGTTCCGGCTTTGACCGCGCCGGCCCCTGGGCCTCGACGATGGCCTTCATCTTCGCCAGGGCGCGCCCGGAATCGAGGATATCGCGGGCCACCGCGTAACCCTGGCCGCCGCGCACGTCGGGGTCGAACTCCAGCACCCGGCCGGCCAGGCGCAGCGCCTTCTGGCGCAGGTCCTGCGGGGCATCGGGGTCATTCTCCAGCACCTGCATCACGTCGCGCAGCTCGAAATAAGGGCCGATGCCGCGGCCGATGGGCTGACTGCCGTCGGTGATGATGACCTCGGTATGCAGTCCCATGCGATCACCGACGAACTCGAACAGCTTGCGCAATGCCAGCGCGTCCTGCATGCGCCGCACCTTGGCGGTGGGCCCCATGGGGATGTCGATCAGCAGGTGGGTGGAACCGGCCGCCACCTTTTTCGACAGGATGGAGGCGATCATCTGCCCCGGCGAGTCCATCGACAGCGGGCGCTCCACCGAGATCAGGATGTCGTCCACCGGTGCCAGCCGGGCGGTGCCGCCCCAGGCCAGGCAGCCGCGCTGGTGGCGCACGAT
>JANTHH010000263.1 GCA_024762485.1 Chromatiales bacterium | reverse complement strand
CATCGAAGGTCGCGCCACCCCAGCTCTCGAGCGACCAGAACCCCGCCTGGTCGAGTTTTTCGGCGATCGGCAGCATGTCGTCGATGCGCAGCCGGGTCGCGAGCAGGGATTGATGCGCGTCGCGCAGTACCACTTCCGTCAGGGCGAGTCTGTTGCTGGTCATGAAAACTCTGTAAGTCAGGTGATTTGGCGGGGTGGATGGTCAGGCCTGCCGGCTGGCCCGATAGCGGGCAACCGCGGCCGAAATGGCGGCAATCAGGCGAGGATCGGAAACGCCGCCATCGCCGACCGGAGACGGCGTGTGGGGCTTGGCAACCGGAGCCGCTTCGGCAAATCGCGCAGCGAATGCGCTCATTCCCTGCATGATCAGGATGAGCAACACCAGGAACAAGAACACCATGCCCATGCCAAGCACCATCAGTTCGAGGCCGGACAGTAACATTTCGTTGATCGCCATCTTGTGCCTCCCAAGGTGGGCAGGGTTCAAGGGCGTCCCGGTGATGCCGGATTCCCGGGACGTCGAAAGGTGCCGCTCCCCTCCGCGAGGCAGAAGCCCGCTCGGACAGATCGCCGCGGGGCCGATTCGGACCCCTGGCAGGAGGCACAACGGCCGGCATTTTAGCCCACTCGTCCAATTGATGCGTCCTCAGAGCCCACGCTTCGAAAATCGGGTAAACTTCGCGCCCCCACGAACCCCCGGAAAGCCGCTGTCATGTCCCTCAACCTGGTGCTTGCTTCCACCTCCCCCTACCGTGCCCAGTTGCTCACCCGGCTGGGATTGCCCTTCGAAACGGCCTCGCCGGAGGTGGATGAGTCCCCGTTCCCGGACGAGGCGCCGGAGCGTCTGGTGACCCGCCTCGCCCGGGCCAAGGCAGAGGCCGTGGCGGGGAGCTACCCGGACAGCCTGGTCATCGGCTCGGACCAGGTGGCCGTAGTGGAAGGCCACGTTCTTGGCAAGCCGGGCGATCGCGACAATGCCATTCGCCAACTGCAGCAGGCGTCGGGCAAGAGCGTGCGATTCCTCACCGGCCTGTGTCTGTTCAACAGCCGGACCGGCCGGGCCCAGGTGGTATGCGAGCCCTATCAGGTTCACTTTCGCCAATTGTCCCCCGAACAGGTGACACGCTACGTGGATCGGGAACGACCCTTCAACTGCGCCGGCAGCTTCAAGTCCGAGGGATTGGGCATTGTGCTGTTCGAGCGGTTCGAGGGAGAGGACCCCAACGCCCTGATCGGACTGCCGCTGATACGCCTGGTCGACATGTTGACCAGCGAGGGAGTGGAACTGCCATGAAAGCCATCATCGATGGATTCCTGCTGCCCCTACAGGGGTTGCGGCTGATTTTTCGGCCAGGATTTCGGCGCTATGTGATCGTGCCGCTGCTGCTGAACATCGTGATCTTTGGCCTGCTGGCCTGGCTCGGCGTTCATTACTTCGAAGACTTCATGAACCACTATCTGCCCGAGGACAGCTGGTGGAGCTACCTGCGGCCCCTGCTATGGATAGTGTTCGCCCTCGCTTACGCGATGACCCTGTTCTATGGCTTCACCATTCTGGCGAACCTGGTCGCTTCGCCTTTCAACAGCGTATTGGCCGCCAAGATAGAAGAGGCCCTGACCGGCCGCCGCCCGGCGGGCGCCGAGGCGGGGGTGCTGGCATCGATCTGGCCGGCGGTATCGGCCGAACTGAGTAAGATCTTCTACATGGCCACGCGGATGATTCCATTGCTCATCCTGTGGCTGATCTCTGCACTGATCCCGGGGATCAATCTGATCGTCTCGGCGCTATGGCTTGCCGCGGGCTTCTGGTTCCTGACCCTGGAATACCTGGACTATCCGATGGCCAACCATGATCTCCCGCCAAAGCAACAGCGCAAGATGCTGGCCCGGCGTCGCTTCAAGAGCCTCGCCTTCGGCGGCGGTGTCACCCTGCTGATGCTAGTGCTCGGCTTTGTCGCCATGCCCGCGTCGGTGGCTGGCGCCACGCTGTACTGGGTGCGGGACCTGCAGCAGCGGGCAGCCTGACCGTCAGGCCACCTGCGCGCCGAGAAAGGCGCCGATTCTCTCCAGCCCCAGCTTGATGCGGTCGATATCGGTGGTATAGGCAAACCGCACATGATCTTCCGTCTCGTTGGAGCCGAAATCGATGCCGGGGGTCACCGCCACACCCGCCTGTTCCAGCAGTTCCCGGCAAAATGCCTCACCACTTCCTCGGTAGTTCTCCGGCAGCCCGGTGTAGATATAGAAGGCGCCGGGGGGTGGCGCTTCGGGCAGACGAAACCCCAGTGTCTTCAGCCCGGTATAGAGGCGGTCGCGTCGATGCTCGAAGGTCTGCCGCCGCGTCTCCAGCTCCGCCAGTACCGCATCGTCGAAGGCATGCAGGGCCGCGTGCTGCGCCACCGTTGGTGGGGCAAGGAAAAGGTTCTGGGCCAGGCGCTCGATCGGATCGACCCACGCCTCTGGCACCACGGCCCAACCGACCCGGTAACCGGTCATGCCGAAGAACTTGGAGAAGCTGTTGATCACGAACAGGTGGTCGGTGCCCAGCGCCAGTGCGGTCTCGGGCGAGCCCCCGTATTGCAGGCCTTGGTAGATCTCGTCGACGATCAGATAGCGTTGCCCTGCCCGCAGTGCCTGGTAGAGCACATCCAGGTCTTGCAAGGGCATGACCTCGCCGGTGGGATTGGCCGGACTCGCCAGCATGATGCCTCGCAGCCCTTCGGTGGCGAGCGCGGCAGACCACACATCCGTCGGTGCCCCGGCTGCGGGCAGCCCCAGGATACGCCCGCCATAGAGCTCGATCATATGCCGGTTGCAGGGATAGCCCGGATCCTGGATGCCCACCAGGTCACCGGCCTCCACCAGCACCCCCAGCACCAGCTGCAGCGCGCCCGATGCGCCGGGCGTGACCACCACCCGGGCGGGGTCGACGTCGACGCCAAATCGATCTCGGTAGTAGCCGCTGATCGCCTCTCTCAGCGGCGAGATGCCGAGGGCGGGCGTGTAGTGGGTCTGGCCCCGTTCCAGGGTCGCGCAGGCCGCCGCATTGATCTCCTGCGGCGCCGGGAAATCCGGTTCGCCCACCTCCATGTGGACGACATCCCTTCCCGCCTTCTGCATCTGTTGGGCACGCGCAAGGATCTCCATCACCCGGAAGGGGGCGATGCGCTGCATGCGGCTGGCGGGATTCGGGTAGGTCACTTGGGTCGCTATA
>JANTHH010000262.1 GCA_024762485.1 Chromatiales bacterium | reverse complement strand
CCGAGCCGCCGGGCAGCGGCGCTGAACACGAACTGGCAGGGCTCGGTGGCATCGTGCGGCACCGGCACCGCGGTGACCTCGATGTCGCCGATCAGGAAGGGCGCGTCGTGGCTGCCGAACAGGTGCAACTCGGGCAACTTGCCGCAATCCGAGGCACGGTGGGTGCCATGGGTCATCCACACGGGGATATCGAAGCGACGGGCGCTGACCCCCACGCCGCGCACGTGGTCACCGTGTTCGTGGGTCACCAGGATGGCGTCGATCCGCTGCGGGTCGACATCCAGCCGCTGGCAGCGCGCAGCCACCTCGCGGGCGGGGTAGCCGCAGTCGACCAGCAACAGGGTGGTGGCGGACTGCACCAGCGTCGCGTTGCCCCGGCTGCCGCTGCCGAGGGAGGCGAAGCGCAACGTCACCTCAGCGGATCTGTTCGCTCAGCAGGGTAAGGATGCGTTGTGCAGTGGCAGAGTTGTCGAGCCGGCCCTGGTCGTCGAGCACCTCGACCCGCGATCCCTGGTCCGCCCCGCTGACCCTGATCCGGTAGCGGGTATTGGCGTCGATGGGGGTGTCGCTGCCCCACAGCCTGGAGAACCAGCCCTCGTCCTTGGCCTCGGCATTCGGGTCGTTGTAGCGGACGTAGTAGAGCCCCTTGGAGCGATCACGATCCTCCACGGCAAATCCCACACGGTCCAGCGCCAGCCCGGTGATGCGCCAGGCGCGGGAGAAGTCCTCGTTGATCAGCAGCGCACTGCCCTGGTCGGACTTGACCAGCCGTGAGCGCTTGCCGGCCTCTGCCTTGGCCGCCGCCAGGCGCTGACTGGCCTGATCGCGGCTCAAGCCGAGATGGACCATGATGCGGGTGAGCATCTCGGCCTCCAGGTTGGGATCGCGCGGGCGGTTGATCCACACCGTCTGGTCGCCCTGACCGGCGGTGTCGGTCATGACCTCCTCCTCCATGCCGAAGTGGGTCAGGTAGAGCTCGGTGGTGCCGGGCTTCTCGCCACGCTCCAGGCGCACGCGGAACTGGTCACGGGTGCCGGCCTCGTAGAGCCCGTCGAACACCGAGCGGATGGCGTTGGTGATGAAGTCGCTCTTGATGTCGGCACGGTTCTCCAGCCAGGAGGTGCGCATCACCCCGGCAACCGGATCCTGCTCCACCAGCAGCACGCCGTTCTCCTGCCAGAAGTCCAGCAGCTGGTTCCAGACCTCCTCGGGCGGGGCATCGACCACCAGCCAGCGGTCCTCGCCATCGCGCATCACCTGGACATTCTCGACCTCCGGCAGGACGGTGGACACGGTCCCGCCTGCGCCGTTCTGCCGACCCTGGGCGTACTCGGAATAGTTCGCACCCCCGGCTGCATCCGGCACGCTGAGGCGGTCCCGCCGCGGACGGCTGATGAGATCCGGCGGCACCTCCAGGTTTTTCTCCGCCTGGGTCTCCCTGCGGTATTCCACCTCCTTGTCGGGCAGGATGGAGCCACCGCTGCAGCCGGCGAGCAGGGCCGCCCCGGCAAGCAGTAAAAGAAGGGATCGTATGGTTTTCAGGCTCATGGAGTTTTCCCGGCCGCGGCCGTCACCCGGCGTCGCGGCGTCATTGTCGTTATCAGGTTGGTGCCCCGTTCGACACCTGCAGCAGCTGTTCAGAGTACACCGGCCTGTTGCAGCGCGGCACGCACGGCATCGTGGCAGTCATCGGACAGCCAGGTCAGCGGCAGGCGGATCCCCCTGCCGATCAGGCCCATCTCCGCCAGCGCCCATTTTACCGGTATGGGGCTCGATTCGATGAACAATTTCTGGTGCAGGCCGGCCAGGCGGGCATCGATCTGCTCCGCGCCGGCCCGCTCGCCCGCCAGTGCGGCATCACACATCGCCCGCATCGCCGCCGGGGCCACGTTGTTGGTCACCGAGATGACACCGTTGCCGCCGGCGAGCATGAACTCGCAGCCGGTGGCGTCGTCACCGCTGTAGATGGCGAAGTCCGACCCTGTCAGCTCGCGGATTCTCGGCAGGCGCTCGAGTTCACCGGTCGCCTCCTTGACACCGACGATATTGGGCACACTGGCCAGCCGGCCGATGGTCTCGGGCAGCATGTCGCAGGCGGTGCGGCCGGGCACGTTGTACAGCAGCTGCGGGATATCCACCGCCTCTGCCACTGCCTTGTGATGCAGATAGAGGCCCTGCTGGGTGGGCTTGTTGTAATAGGGCGTGACCAGCAGGCAGGCATCGGCCCCGCCGGCCTTCGCGCAACGGGTCAGCTCGATGGCCTCGGTGGTGGAATTGGCCCCGGTGCCGGCGATCACCGGCAGCCTGCCGGCGGTGAACTCGACCACCTGGCGGATCACCCGGCAGTGCTCCGCGGTATCCAGGGTGGCGGATTCGCCCGTGGTGCCCATGGCGACGATGCCGTTCGTGCCCTGCTCGACGTGCCAGTCCACCAGACGGCGCAATGCCGCCTCATCGACGGCGCCGTCCTCGTGCATGGGCGTGACCAGCGCGACCAGACTGCCTTGAAACATCCACTGACTCCGGTTGGTTGAAGACGTCGATTGTATCTTGCGGCAAATTTCAGTGACAAGGCGAACCCGCCCGCGCCACGCCGGCACGCAAAACGACTTGATACCCGTATCGAAAGCCCTGCCTTGCCCGCCCGCCACCCGGATGAGCAAGATAGCCAGCCTGGTCAAGCTGAAAACGTGAGCCGAAATGAGCGATTCAACCGATTCGACAGCCGCCATGCGCGAGATCCGCATCAACCCCATCGTCCCTACCGAATCCGTCCTGGTGGCCACTGCCCGCGGCATGCGCCCGCGCAAGGCCGAGGAACAGGTGCAGCGCGACGACCGCGAATACGTCGAGACCTGCCCCTTCTGCAAGGGCAACGAGGACCGCACGCCGCCGGCCATCGCCGCCTATCCCGATGCCGAAAACTGGCAGATGCGTATCGTCCCCAATCTCTATCCGGTGCTGGGGGACGACCGCGCCCAGACCAATCTCGCCTTCGGCCTGCAGCAGGTGATCGACGGCTACGGCCGCCACGAGGTGGTGATCGACCACCCCAATCACGGCATCGCATTGCACGAGATGAGCGACGAACACCTGACGCACCTGTTCGCCCTCTACCAGCAGCGCATGGCCCAGCTCTATGAAAGCGACAGCCGGCTCAAGTATGTATTGGTGTTCAAGAACTTCGGGCCCGCCGCCGGCGCCAGCATCCCCCACACCCACAGCCAGATCATCGCCACCCCGGTGGTGCCTGAGAACGTGCAGAA
>JANTHH010000261.1 GCA_024762485.1 Chromatiales bacterium | reverse complement strand
GCGCGCACCCGGGCCCTGGCGGGCTTCAAGGACAACAGCGTGCAGGTGCTGGTGGCTACCGACATCGCCGCCCGCGGCATCGACATCGACAAGCTCCCTCACGTGGTCAACTACGAGCTGCCCAACGTGGCCGAGGACTACGTGCACCGCATCGGCCGCACCGGTCGCGCCGGCGCCGAGGGTGAGGCCATTTCACTGGTCTCCATCGATGAGAAAAAGCTGTTGAGCGGTATCGAGCGGCTGCTCAAGCGCAAGCTCGAACAGGTGGTGGTGCCGGGTTTCGAGCCCACCAACAAGCCCGAGCACAACCCGGTGACCGAGACCCGGGGCGGACGCCGCCAGCCGTCACGCGGCAACCAGCGCAGCCAGGGCAAGCCGGGTGGACAGAAGCGTCGTGTGTCCAAGCCACGAGGTAACCGCGCCGCCAACCGCTGATCCCTCCGTACGGCACCCGGCCCGCCGCTGGCCGGGTGCAATTCCTGCCCGGCCCGGCCCGGGCTTTTGCTATCATTCGCCCTCTTACCCGTCTGTTCGAAAGGTGAATGATGCTCACGCTGCGCGGTGCCCCGGCCCTCTCTGATTTTCGTCTGCAAAAGCTCGAACAACGGCTCGTCGAGGCCCTCGGCCGTCCGCTCGGACTGTATGCCGAGTTCGTGCACTTCGCCGACCTGCTACAGGCGCTGAGCGACGACGAGCAGCGCATCCTCGAACGCCTGCTGCGCTATGGCCCCTCACTGGCGGCCCACGAACCGCAGGGCCAGTTGCTGCTGGTCACGCCGCGGCCGGGCACCATCTCGCCCTGGTCCTCCAAGGCCACCGACATCGCCCACAACTGCGAACTGGGTGCCATCGACCGATTGGAGCGCGGCATCGCCTACTACCTCGAGGTGGACGGCGGGCTGGACGATGCACAGCTTTCCACTGCCGTCGACCTGTTGCACGACCGCATGACCGAGTCGGTGTTCTTCGAACTGGCCGATGCCGAGGCCTTGTTCCGCCACGCCGAACCCAGGCCCTGTACCGTGGTGGACATCCTCGGCGGGGGGCGTGATGCACTGCTGAATGCCAACAGCGAGCTCGGTCTGGCGCTGTCTGATGACGAGATCGATTACCTGGTGGAGAGTTTCCAGGGCCTGGGCCGCAACCCCACGGACGTGGAGCTGATGATGTTCGCCCAGGCGAACTCCGAGCACTGCCGGCACAAGATCTTCAATGCCGACTGGGTGATCGACGGCAAGCCACGCCAACAGTCCTTGTTCAGGATGATCCGCAACACCACCGAGAAGGCGCCGGACAACGTGCTCTCCGCCTACAAGGACAACGCGGCGGTGATGACGGGCAACGAGGGCTACCGGTTTTTCCCGGCGTCGGCGGACGGCGTCTACGGCGAGCACGACGAGGACATCCACATCCTGATGAAGGTGGAGACCCATAACCATCCCACCGCCATCTCGCCCTACCCGGGGGCGGCCACCGGTGCCGGTGGCGAGATCCGCGACGAGGGGGCCACCGGCCGGGGCTCCAAGCCGAAGGCGGGTCTCACCGGCTTTACCGTGTCCAACCTGCGCATCCCCGGTGCCGAGCAGCCCTGGGAAGAGGACTTCGGCAAGCCCGGGCGCATCGTCAGCGCGCTGGAGATCATGCTCGAAGGCCCCATTGGCGCGGCCGCCTTCAACAACGAGTTCGGCCGTCCCAACCTGCTCGGTTATTTCCGTACCTACGAGGAGCGGGTACCGGGCCCGGATGGGCGCGAGCTGCGCGGCTATCACAAGCCCATCATGCTCGCGGGCGGACTCGGCAACATCCGCGATGAGCACGTGCAGAAGGGCAGCTTCCCGGCCGGCTCACCGCTGGTGGTGCTGGGCGGCCCGGCGATGCTGATCGGGCTCGGCGGGGGTGCGGCCTCGTCCATGGCCTCCGGTGCCTCCGCCGAGGATCTGGACTTCGCCTCGGTGCAGCGGGCCAACCCGGAGATGGAGCGGCGCTGCCAGGAGGTCATCGACCGTTGCTGGCAGCGTGGTGACGACAACCCCATCCTGTTCATCCACGATGTCGGCGCCGGCGGGCTGTCCAATGCCCTGCCCGAGCTGGTCAGCGACGCCGGGCGCGGTGGCCGATTCGAGCTGCGCGCGGTGCCCAATGCCGACCCTGGCATGTCACCGATGGAGATCTGGTGCAACGAGGCCCAGGAGCGCTACGTGATGGCGGTGGACGCGGACCGTCTGGACGCGTTCAAGGGCATCTGCGAGCGCGAGCGCTGTCCCTATGCGGTGGTTGGCGAGGCCATCGAGGACGAGGAACTGCTGGTGGGGGACGGCTATTTCGACAACACGCCCATCGACATGCCGCTGCCGCTGTTGCTGGGCAAGGCCCCGCGCATGCTGCGCGAGGTGCACCACCATCCCTTCGTCAAGCCCGAGCTGGCACTCGACGGCATCGAACTCAAGGAAGCGGCGCTGCGGGTGCTGAGGCTGCCGGCAGTGGCCAGCAAGTCCTTTCTCATCACCATCGGCGACCGCAGTATCACCGGCATGGTTGCGCGCGACCAGATGGTCGGCCCCTGGCAGGTGCCGGTGGCCGACGCGGCGGTGACCAGCAGCGACTACGAGGGTTACGCCGGCGAGGCCATGAGCATGGGCGAGCGCAGCCCGCTGGCGCTGATCGATGCCCCGGCATCGGGCCGCATGGCAGTGGGCGAGGCCATTACCAACATGGCGGCATGCGCGGTGGCGGCGATCTCGGACATCAAGCTGTCCGCCAACTGGATGGCGGCCGCCGGCCACGGCGACGAGGATGCGAAGCTCTACGATACCGTCGAGGCGGTGGGCATGGAGCTGTGCCCCGAACTGGGGATCGCCATCCCGGTGGGCAAGGATTCCATGTCCATGCGCACGGTCTGGCAACAGGACGGCGAGGACCGGGAGATGACCGCGCCGCTGTCGCTGATCGTCTCGGCCTTCGCCCCGGTGGTCGATGTGCGCCGCACCCTGACGCCACAGCTGCGCACCGACGTCGGTGACAGCGACCTGCTGCTGATCGATCTCGGCAAGGGCCGCAACCGGCTCGGCGCCAGCGCCCTGGCCCAGGTCCATCGCCAGGTCGGCCACGAGGGCGCGGACCTCGATGACCCGGCCATGCTGCGGCGTTTCTTCGAGACCATCCAGCAGCTGAACGCCGATGATCTGCTGCTGGCCTATCACGACCGTGCAGACGGCGGCCTGTTCGCCACGCTCTGCGAGATGGCCTTCGCCGGGCGCTGCGGGCTGGATATCCGCCTCGA
>JANTHH010000260.1 GCA_024762485.1 Chromatiales bacterium | reverse complement strand
GATCGGCCATCGCCTCGAGCTCGCTGCTGACCGAGTGGGTGAAGGGCAAGACCCTGGACGAGGCGCGTGAGATCAAGAACTCGCAGATCGCCGAGGAGCTGGCGCTGCCCCCGGTGAAGGTGCACTGCTCGGTGCTGGCGGAGGACGCCATCAAGGCGGCGATCGACGACTACGCCGGCAAGCAGGAACAGGAGTCTGCCGCCTGAGGTGGCGGAACAAAAGGTGAGTATACGAAAAGGCGGCCATGGCCGCCTTTTTCTTTGTCTCAGCGTGGCTCACCATTTGTTGGCAGGCGAACCTCGAAGGAGGTGCCGTCGTGCTCGGTGGAGTGAACCAGGATATCACCGCCATGAGCATCTACCATGCGGCGAGCGACTGCGAGCCCCAAGCCGCTGCCACCCGCCTTGGTGGTGAAGAAGGGCTCGAAAAGGTGTTCCCGGTGCTCCGGGGAGATGGGTGTGCCCTCATTGTGAATCCACACTGACTGCATGTGATCGGCCGGCCCGGCCAGTCTGCAATGGATGGTAGAGCCAGGGGGCGCGGCCTCAATGGCGTTGCGTATCAGGTTGATGAACACCTGCCGTAGTCGATCCCTGTCGCCATTTACCGGTGCGGCCTTTTCCCTCGATTCGAGATCCAGCGACAGCCCCTTGTTCGCCGCCATGTCGCGGTGCTGTTCGACGACATCGGCCAGCAGCGAGTGGAGGTCGACGGGGGTCGGATGCAGCTGCAGTGGCTTGGCGTAGAGCAGCATGTCTTCGAGCAGGCGGGTCATGCGCTCGATCTCGTCGTCGGCGATGGCCAGGCGTTTGCCGGCGCCGGGGGAGAGCGGCTCCTTATGGACATATTCCAGGGCCAGCCGGATAGTGGCCAGGGGATTGCGCAGCTCATGGGTGACCGAGGAGGCGAACTGGCCGATCGCGGCCAGACGTTGATGCTCGGCGAGCTTGAGTGTGCGTCCGAAGCTGAGGGTCATCAGCAGTCCGATGTTTGCCAGCAGGGTCTTGTGATCGGTGGTGTAGGCATGCTGCTGACGGGTGGCGAAGACCAGGACGCCCGGGAGTGGGCTCTGCTCGGTGAGTGGCAGGAAAATCGCCTCGTGACGATGGCGTTCGCTGAGGAATCCGAGGAAGCGGTATTCGGGGGCACTGTTTGCCAGGGCGCTGATGTCGGCGATGTGCAGCGGCTGACCTGTGGACAGACATTCCGCGAGCAGGGTGTCCCTGAAGGGGAAGCGCTGGCCGCCAGGCAGCTCGGCGACACCATCACTGTAGGTACTCTCCAGACGCATGTGATCAGGTCCTGCCTGGAACAGGACACCCACCCAGTCGAGAGGCAGCAGACTTGGGCAGGTCTCCGCCACGAAGCCCAGGGTCTCGTCGAGGTTGCTGCCCTGCTGCAGGCGGGTGATCAGCTGGAACAGGGTGTCGAGCCGTGCAGTGAGCACATTGAAGGCGTTGACCAGTGCGCCGAGTTCGTTTTCCTCGGTCACCGGGACGCGGTAATCAAAATTCCCCGCCGCCACCTGGTTGAAGCCTTGCACAGTCTTGTCGAGTGGGCGAAGCACTTTGTTGTAGAACCAGCCGATGATGCCGAGCGCGAGGATGATCGCGGAGCTGAGCACCAGCCTGTTGATGAAATCGGTACGCTCGGTGCGGGCAATGGCGTCCGCCTGCAGGGTCTCGGAGAGTTGGGTGGCCACCGCCTCAAGCCGGGGGATCCTGGCAACGATGTGCTCCGCCGCCCATTCCAGCCGCGGCTGTGCCTTGTCGGGGCCAAGCCGTTCCATGGCCTCGTCGAGGTAGGTGTGCCAGAGGGTGGTCAGTTCGCCCGCCAGTGCTGCGCTCTCGGGTGACAGCACGAACACCATGTCGGAGGGCATGCCGGGCATGTCTTCACTCATCTGCCCGTCCTTCAGCGAGTCCAGCACCTGGCTGATGTGGCGGGTATTGTTCATCAGGTCCTGGTAGTAGAGCTTCAGATCCCGGTTGTAGGTCTCGTAGTCGCGCGGTGCATGCCGGGTGTAGTTTTCCGCCTGATCGGCCATGTGGCGGATCAGCACAGGCAGCTGTCCGGCGAGGCGGCCCAGCTGCTCGTTGGCACGGTATTCATCGAGTGCCTGAAAGGTGTGGATGCTGGCAATGGCGAACAGGACCAGCAGCCCCAGCAGGGCCGCGGTGATCTGGAATCGCAGTGATCGGAAGAAAGAGGGCACGCGGACTCCGCAGTCTGCTCAACCTGGCAATAGTAAAGCAGACAACAGCGGACGTCAGACGTTTCAGTCGCCCTGCAACAGCGTACGCACTTCCTGGATCTCTTTTTCCGCCTCGTCGAGGATGGCCAGCGAGCGGCGGGGTGACAGGCCGCCGAGCATGAGTTTCTGGAAGGCGGGAATCTCGTCGATACGGGGCAGCTCCTGCATGCGCGGCATGCCGATGTAGGCGTGCAGTTGTGCGAGCTGTACCACGTCTACGTACGTCGGCAGCGCGGTACTGCATCGGAACCAGTCCTCGGCATGCAGGGCGATCTCAGACAGATCGCCCTCCAGCTTCCATTGCCTGAGCGTCAGCGCCCCCACCTCACCCCGCAGGTTGGCGATGGCCTGGTCGAGCAATTCCAGCTTGCTCAGCAGCTGGGGATGATTGCGTGCCTCTCCGAGGATGGGGATGATGCCGATGTCGTGCACCAACCCGGCAAGCATTGCCCGCTCCGGCGAAAGCCCCGGTGTATGGCGGGCCAGCGCCTGGCTTACCGCGGCGACATGGCAGCTGTGGTCCCATAGCGCATGCATGCGCGACTGCAACGCTTTGGAGTCGGTCCGGAACAATCCCTTGACGATACAGCTGAACACCAGACTGCGGATCTGCTGGCGACCGAGTCTGGCCACCGCTTGATTGAGATCGGTGATCTGCATCATGCCACCGAAGGCTGCGCTGTTGACTACGCTGAGGATACGCGCGGTCAGTGCCGGGTCGCTCTGGATGATGCGAGCGATATCCTCGTTTCCGGTATTCGGGTCGTCGATGGCGAGCCCGATACGGGCCGCGAGATCCGGCATGCTCGGCAGCTCACACCGGCCCTCCTGCAGGGTGCGGTAGAAATCGTAGTAGATCTGGTCCTCGACACCACCCTCCTCACACTGGATGAGGGTATCCTCGTAGCAGTGTTTCCGGGCATCTGGCTGGAGCCTTGCGAGGCTTGCCGCCGACTTGAAGCGGTAGTCGTAGCCCTCTCCGGTCGGCAGCGGGAAGCGCGCTGCCGGCATTGCGGCATCGAGCGGGTGCTGTATCCCGTC
>JANTHH010000259.1 GCA_024762485.1 Chromatiales bacterium | reverse complement strand
CGCGGCGCATCCTGCGCGCCGCCGCCTGGACCTACGTAGCCGCCGCCCTTGCCAGTCTGTTCAACTTCTGGCGCTGGCTGGCGGTGCTGCGGCGGTAAGCTTATCCCGCTGATAGTGATTCTCTGGATTTTTGGCTGCATCTGTCGCAGACTGAGAAGAAGATTCCTCGTCGGTAATCTTCATGGCGATCGAAGACATCAACATTCCCGCAGAGATCGCAGGGCAGATCACGCGCGGCCTCGGCGCAGTAGGGATACAACTCCCACTCTTCGTGGCCCAGGCATTTCTCCTGGTCCTATCGCTCGCCGCCTTTGCTTTCGGTGCGGCACGCGTGCGCCGAGAGGGTATAAAGGATCTTCCTGGATTGTTGACGATCGTGGCGTTCGGACTCTTGTCCCTTGGCGTCTTGTACGCCTGGGGTGAAGGACTCTTGCGACCTCTGGGTGGAGAACTCAGCGGTCGCATCGACCGGCCTGATCGCGATGATGTCGAACGTTACCAGGGTATGAGGGTGCAGTTGCTAGATTTTTCCGGGCAAAAAATCTCATTGGGCATAGGGTTGCTCGATGACCGCGATGGCCGTTTTTCGCTGAGCTATGCTCCAGCGTTTTCTGATCCGCCACGAACTCTTCGTATCACCGCTCCGGGGTGCAAGACCGAAGACCGCAAACTGCGGCGATCAGATCTGATGCGGGGCGAAGGCATCACCTACACCTACAGGTGCCAATGATGCTCAATAAGGCTCTATTTCTCCTAGCCTTTGTGGTGCCGTTGATCTGCCATGCAAGGGAGGTGGCGGTGAGCGGTGTGGCGACTCTGGGTTCCACTGGACGACCGGCAACCGGCGTAAACGTTACCTTGTTGGAGCCGCCGGGATTGCTCGCGGGCAGCGTCAAGACAGATCAACAAGGCCGGTTCCGTATGAATCTCCACCTGACCGAGGATCAGGGTCTCGTGGGAAGAAGCGTGGCACTTAGGTTCGAAGGCCACGGTGTGCATCCAATAAACATTATCTACCGGAATTGCGACTTGAGAACGGCCGTCCGCTGCGAGGAAGAGCTAGTGGCGTTACCGTTGCTCGAGGACGATGGATCGGCGCCTAATTCGGTGATCGGCAATGTGCCACAGATACCGGCGGGAGAGTATGGCCTGGTGCTTTCCCCCTATGAAATCGTGCCACCTAGTAGTCGCCGGAAGATAGACACGGGGCTTTTTGCCTCAACCATGCGGCGTGCCATCAATGCACACCTTACCGAGCTGGGCGCAGCAGCCGACCTCCAGGGTATCGGAAGGCTGCCGCTGCTCGACATCTACACGACAGATCGCCCGCTTGCGCGTGCTAGCCTGCATGCACGCCGTGTACTCGGAGAAATGAGCGGTGCCATTGCTGTCATTGCCGGCCAGGGACAGTGGGCGCAGGAACCAGCCGGAGAGAGCATTGCACTCGTCACGGACTTCCTTCTGATGCCGCCCACACCGACAGAGAATCCGTTATTCGTCGAAATCAAGGATCCTTCCACGCCGCTGGCACGGTTTTCCTCATTGGATTTGGCCGACCAGCTCAGTCCCCTGTGGAAGCGGTACTCCCTGGTCGCGCTGGCAGAGTGGGAGCTGGAACGCGCGATTCGGACTGGTGACCGGCACGCCATGGATCGTGTCTACGTCTACGTGGCGGAGGAACGGAACCGTCTGAGCGGCGCCGAAAAGGCGAGGGCGGCCGAACTTCGTGGCCTGCTCAAGCGCATCGATAAGGCCCGTTCCCCATGAACAGGGTTGTCGCTTCACTACTACTAATCAGCGCCTGTGTCTTGTTGTCGACGGTCCGGGCGGGCGATATAAAGGTCACGGAGTTTCGTCCCGGGGCCCCGCATGGTAGGGAGGTATTGGCCCGTGTCCCGGTAAAGGTAATGATCGCCGAGTTCATCGATCCCCAGGGGATTGGGCTGGGAAAATCACTCGGCTACATGCTCTGGCGTGAGGC
Organism: Chromatiales bacterium; assembly: GCA_024762485.1. Taxonomy (GTDB): domain Bacteria; phylum Pseudomonadota; class Gammaproteobacteria; order Chromatiales; family Chromatiaceae; genus JANTHH01. Next base: position 1,358 of record JANTHH010000259.1, on the reverse strand, counting down.
CCTCACCGCAGTACATGACCAGAGGGGTGCAGGCATCATCTATGCTCACCAGGCCGGTGACACTCCCCTAGTCGACCTGCTGCGAAAAGACTACCACCAGGCCGCACAGGAAATTGCGCGCGGTCAGAAGAGCCGGGTGGTGCTCTGGGGTGCGGTTGGTGAGGAACACGGGCAGGTGTTCATCGACAGCTACCTCACCGTGTTGCCGGAGCTGATCGGTGATTCGCTGACGCTTAGCCTAGAGAGCGAGCAGGTTCCCCTGCCGGGTTTTTCCACCCCGATTGCGCGCATCCGGTATAGCTTTTCGCAGGTCAGATATTCTCGTAGCAACCTTTTCCGAAGAGCTGTGACCGCGCGTCCCGGTGCGAGGATACGCGAGCGACCGGCGCGAGCCGCGGCGGTGATCAAATCCGTGGCTACTCCCGCGGCGCTGCAGGCAGAGGACATGCGCGCCGACTGGTTACAGGTGGTACTTGTGGACGGACGCGAGGGCTGGGTGCGCATCGATCAAGTCGATATCCCACCTCGTTGGGCGAGTGTCGATCGCGCCAGTGTCAATATCCGTCGTGGACCCGGGAAAAGCAGTCCGGTCGAGATGAATAGAGACCTTCATGGCACCTATTCCGTGCTCGACAGCCGCTACCTCCCTGGAAAGGGTGTGTGGTACCAATTGCAATTTCCCTGGGGCAAAGGTTGGGTGGCAGCCTTCTTGACGCAGCCACGATTCACCCTGCCGGCGATTCAATTCATGGCTGGATTGCAGCGATACCAGCTGCGCAACTATCCAGAAGCAGACGCGGCCTTTGGCCGATTCATCGCGGAAAGCGGAGAGAAAGGCAGCAATGTGACCCGTGCTGCGGCACATGCTATGCGTGCCGCTAGCATCTTGATGCAAGACGCAGGATCGCGGCTCGCGCAGAAGGAACTGGCGAAAGCCGCTGCGCTCACTCCTTACGATCCCCTGGTATACAATCTGCGGGTGCTGTCCGCATTCAATGCGCGGTGGTTACCCCCTGCCGGGCGAACCGCCCTTATGTTGAAGGATCTTTCCCATTCGCTAGAGCTGGATCCGAGGAACCCCGAGACCCGAAAACTCTTGAAGGATCTGGTAGCGCTCTCCGAACGTAAGGGGGCAGCGTACCGCGTATTACGTCGTTCGTTCCGGATGGGCGCAGCGACCCGGGAGAGGTTGAATGAATTGTCGCTGCAATATCCCGAATAGGGCTAATACAAGCGCTCCCTATCAAGGCGCAGGGCCCACACCTTAGTCGGCGAATTCCATGAACCCGTGATCAGGAAGAACACCTTGTGGATCGGGTCCCATGCCATCATGAAGTTCATGCCAACCTTGGGAAGTG
>JANTHH010000258.1 GCA_024762485.1 Chromatiales bacterium | reverse complement strand
GAAGAGCTGAAACAGGCCGGTCATCGATTCCGCACACGCAGCGATACCGAGGTCATCGTTCATGCCTGGGAGGAGTGGGGTGAGGATTGTGTTCAGCACCTGCGGGGCATGTTCGCCTTCGCACTGTGGGACCGCAACCGCCAGTGCCTGTTCCTGGCACGCGACCGGCTGGGCATCAAGCCGCTCTATTACAGCCTGTTGGCAGACGGTTCGCTGCTGTTTGCCTCCGAGTTGAAGGCACTGAAGGTCCACCCGGCCCTCGACCGGACCATCGACCCCCTGGCCTGCGAGGATTACTTCGCCTTCGGCTATGTGCCGGAACCGCGCACCATCTATCGTTCCGTAAGCAAGTTGTCTCCCGGTCAAACCCTGCTGTGGCAGCATGGTCAGCCCCAGGCCGAGCCGCGGACGTACTGGGATGTCCCGTTCAGCGCGGACCAGGACCTGCCGGAGTCCGAGGCGATCAGCAGCCTGGTGGAACGTCTCCGCGAGGCGGTGGATATCCGCATGATCGCCGAGGTCCCGCTCGGGGCCTTTCTCTCTGGCGGCGTCGACTCCAGCAGCGTGGTCGCCATGATGGCCCAGCTCAGCGAGGAACCGGTCAATACCTGCTCCATCGCCTTCGGCGAATCGGCCTTCGATGAGAGTGTGCAGGCAGAAGAGGTGGCCCGTCGTTATGGTACCCGCCATGCGGTCGAGCGTGTCGCGGTCGATGACTTTTCCCTGCTCGATCAGCTGACTCAGCTCTACGACGAGCCATTTGCAGACAGCTCCGCGCTGCCCACCTACCGTGTCTGCGAGCTGGCACGCAAGCAGGTCACGGTCGCGCTCTCCGGCGATGGCGGCGACGAGGACCTCGGTGGCTACACCCGCTACGGCTGGCACCTGCAGGAGCAGGCGCGGCGTGCACGCGTCCCGGCCCCGCTGCGGCCGCTGATCGGTGCCATCGGAGCGCTCTACCCGGACATGCCGAAGGCCCCCCGCTTCCTGCGCGCCCGTGCGACGCTGCGCTCGATCGGGCGCGACCCGGTCGCCGGCTACATGCAGATCATGAGCGTGATGGATGAAGACCTGCGGGACAGCCTCTACAGCCAGGAATTCAGACGCGAACTGCAGGACTACAAGGCTGTCGAGGTCATGCGCCGGCACGCCGCCAACTGCAGGGCGGGCGACCCGCTCTCACTGGTGCAATATATCGATTACAAGACCTATCTGCCCGGCGACATCCTCACCAAGGTGGACAGGGCGAGCATGGCCCACGCGCTGGAGGTGCGGGTGCCATTGCTCGATCATCAGCTGGTGGAGTGGCTGGCCGGTCTGCAACCCGGCCTCAAGCGCAGAGAGGGGGAGGGGAAGTACTTGTTGAAGAAGGCGATGGAGCCCTATCTGTCAGAGGAGATCCTCTATCGACGCAAGCAGGGCTTTGCCGTGCCGCTGGCTGAGTGGTTCCGTGGACCACTGCGCGAGCGCCTGCGAAATGCCCTGCAGGGTGAGGCGCTGTCAGACAGTGGCCTGCTCGATCCTGCGGCGCTCACCCGGTTGTTCGACGAACACCAGTCCGGCGCACGGGACCGCAGCGCCCCGTTGTGGTCGCTGCTGATGTTCGAGTCCTTTCTGCGTGCCGAAGCGGCGTGAGGTCAGCGATGAAGATTCTGCATGTCCTCGATCACTCCATCCCGCTGCACAGTGGTTACACCTTCCGTACCCGGGCCATCCTCCGCGAGCAGGCGGCGAGGGGCTGGCAGACCGCCCATGTCACCAGCCCCAAGCACCGTGCCGACGGACCGGATCCCGAGACGGTGGATGGTCTGACGTTCTACCGCAGCAGACCACACGGTGGCCTATGGCGATTGCCGGTGCTCGACCAGCTTGACGTGGTCAATGCCCTGGCGAAGCGATTGCGCGAGGTCGTCGATATCGAGCAGCCGGATATCCTCCATGCCCATTCACCGGCACTCGACGGTCTTGCTGCACTGCGGGTGGGCCGTGAACGGGGGTTGCCGGTGGTCTATGAATGTCGCGCCTTCTGGGAGGACGCGGCAGTGGATCACGGCACCACCCGTGAGGGCAGCCTGCGCTACCGGCTGACACGGGCCCTTGAGACCCGGGTGTTCCGCGAGGCGGACGCGGTGACCTGCATCTGCGAGGGACTGCGGCGCGACATCGTCGATCGCGGCGTGCCGGCGGACAAGGTCACCGTCATCCCCAACGCGGTGGATATCGAGGACTTCCAGGCCGCCCCGCAGCGGGATGAGGCACTGGCCAGCGAACTCGGACTCGGTAGTGGACCGGTGCTCGGATTCATCGGTTCCTTCTACGCCTATGAGGGCCTGCCGCTGGCTGTCGAGGCCTTTGCGCGGATACGGGCAGATCACCCCGACGCCCGGCTGCTGCTGGTGGGTGGCGGCCCGCAGGAGCAGGTGTTGCAGGACCAGGTCGCTGACATGGGACTGTCGGATACGGTGATCTTCACCGGCCGGGTCCCCCATGCCGAGGTTCAGCGCTATTACGATCTGGTGGACATCTTCCTCTACCCTCGACTGCCGATGCGGCTCACCGAACTGGTGACACCGCTGAAGCCACTCGAGGCCATGGCCCAGCGTCGCCTGGTGGTCGCTTCCGATGTAGGTGGTCACCGCGAGCTGATCAGGCCAGGCGTGAACGGCGAGTTGTTCGAGGCGGGCAATGCCGGGGCGCTGGCGGACAGGGTGGGGGAATTGCTGGCAGAGCGGGATCGCTGGCCTGCGCTGCAGGAACAGGGCCGGCGATTCGTCGAGGAGGAGCGCAACTGGGCCAACAGCGTGGCCAACTATGCGCCCATTTACGAGGGGCTGACGGGGCGATGACCGGTCTCTACACCCGTCTGGTCGCCAATGTGCTGTTCCCGATCCATGAAAGACTGAAACGGCATGACACCGTGGCCGTGCGTGCTGCGCTGGAGCAATCCCAGTGGTTCTCCGCCGATGAACTGGAGGCCTTGCAGTCCCGGCGGCTGCAACGCCTGATCCGGGAGGCCTACGACAAGACGGACTACTATCGGCAACTGCTCGACAATGCCGGCATCGCGCCGGCCGACATCCGGTGTGCCGACGACCTGTCCACATTGCCCTTTCTCACCAAGTCGCTGATCCGCGAGCACACCGACGGGCTGAAGGCGCGGGATGCCGTGGGTCTGGCGCGTTTCAATACGGGTGGCTCCAGCGGGGAGCCGCTGATCTTTTACATCGGCAATGAACGCGTCTCCCACGACGTGGCGGCGAAATGGCGCGCCACCCGCTGGTGGGGCGTCGACATCGGCGACCCGGAGATCGTCATCTGGGGCTCGCCGGTGGAACTCGGGGC
>JANTHH010000257.1 GCA_024762485.1 Chromatiales bacterium | reverse complement strand
GGCCCAGGCAAAGCCCATCAGCAGCGGCAGGGCGATCACCGGCAGCAGCAGATTCCAGGCTCCCATGGATTCGCTGCCACTGCCCTGCAGCAACAGCAACATGACGATGGCCAGCAGGTCCTGCAGCAACAGGATGCTGATGATCACCTCGCCGGAGCGCTGATGGTGCAGCACCGTGGTCGGCAGCAGCTTCAGCCCGATGATGGTGCTGGAGAAGGTCATGGCGCCGCCGACCAGCAGGGCCTCCAGCCAGGTCATGCCGAAGGTGAGCGCCACTGCGGCCCCGGCGGCGGCGAAGACCAGTGCGCTGAACAGGGTCACCAGGGTGGTCTTGCGTACCATGCCGAACAATTCCTGGGGTTGCAGGTTCAAACCCAGAAGAAACAGCAGGAACATGATGCCGAACTCGGCGATCTGCTTGATCAGGCCGGGATCGCTGACGAAACCCAGTCCCCAGGGACCGAGCAATCCGCCGAGCACGATGTAGGCCACCAGCAGTGACTGGCGGGCAAACAACGCCGCCGTGGCCAGCACCGCCGCACCGGCAAAGATGAGGAAAACGGTAAAGACGATCGGGTTCTGATCCATCACTGGGTACCCGCCATGACACTTGGGAATACTATAACCCAGGCAACAAAAAACCCGCCCGAAGGCGGGTCTTCCAAGCGGCGGCACTCGCCGCTTCCGGACACTGATCGCGTCAATCCCTGGCCGGCGAGATGACGGACACCTTGTCCTTGTTGCCGGCCTTGCCCGACGCACGGCAATAGCCGCGTACCTTTATTCCATCCTTCCGGGTATAGCCGTCCACCCAGGCGCAGAGACTGTCGCTGGAACAGGCGGTTGCATCCCGGCCCTTGCAGGGGGCCTCTCCGGCCTGTGCAGTGGTGCTGGCGAGCAATGCGAAGGTGAGCGAAAACAACAGGGGTTTGATGGTGATCATGATGCCTCCCAGGCGTTGATTGATCTTCCTTGGTGGGCCTTCCCGGCCCCGACCCGGACAGGGTCGACGCTCAGTCTAGCCGCTCGATCACCATCACGCCAGCTCACTCGGCCAGTGGCTGCACCACCTGCCGCCTGGCCCCCCAGTGACCGGGCTCGGCCTCGAAGACACCGGCGATCTTTTCACCACAGTGCGCACAGTGACCGGTCGCATCCAGATGCCATTCACCCAGTACGTACCAGTCGCGCTCGATCACCAGGCCCCCGCATTTCGGACAATAGGTGCTGCCGCCGCTCGCATCGTGCACATTGCCGGTATAGACATAGTGCAGACCGTTCTTCATGGCGATAGTGCGCGCCCGGGTCAGCGTCTCGGGCGGGGTCGGTGGGGTATCCATCATCTTGTAGTCGGGATGGAAGGCGGTGAAGTGCAACGGTACGTCCGGCCCCAGTTCCTTGAAGATCCACTGGGTCATGCGGTCTATCTCGTCTTCTGAGTCGTTATAGCCGGGGATCAGCAGCGTGGTGATCTCCAGCCAGGTATCGGTCTCGTGGTGGACATATTTCAGCGTGTCGAGCACCGGGTCGAGGTGACCACCGGTGAGCTTGAAGTAGAACTCCTCGGTGAAGCCCTTGAGGTCGATGTTGGCCGCATCCATGTGCGCATAGAATTCCTTGCGCGGCTCCGGCGAGATATAGCCCGCGGTCACTGCCACGCTTTTGATACCCAGTTCATGGCAGGCCTTGGCCGTGTCTATCGCGTACTCGTGAAAGATCACCGGGTCGTTGTAGGTGAAGGCCACGCTGCGGCAGCCGTATTTCTTTGCCGTCTTGGCAATCCCCTCGGGCGAGGCCTGGGCGGCGAGGATATCCATCTCGCGCGCCTTGCTCATGTCCCAGTTCTGGCAGTACTTGCAGGCCAGGTTGCAGCCGGCGGTGCCGAACGACAGCACCGAGGTGCCGGGCAGGAAGTGGTTGAGGGGCTTCTTCTCGATGGGGTCGATGCAGAACCCGCTGGAACGCCCATAGGTGGTCAGCACCACCTGCCCACCCTGATTGGCGCGCACGAAGCACAGGCCCTGCTGGCCCTCGTGCAGCTTGCAGGCGCGCGGACAGAGATCGCACTGCACGCGCCCGTCATCGAGCTTGTGCCAGTATTTGGTCGGGACCGTGCTGTCGGTGATGTTGCTCATGACCTTGTATTCCTCCGGGTTGTGCCCAATCTTACAGATCATAGCGAATGAGGGAGATTTCAAGTCATGGCTCAGATTCAAATGCCTTCGGTCGCCGGCCTGTTCTACCCTGCGGACCCCCGCGAGCTGGTCAGCGACATACAGCGGTTCCTGGCCGAGGCGCATCCCCGGCCGGACGATCACATCAAGGCGGTGATCGCGCCCCATGCGGGCTATGTCTATTCCGGTCCGGTGGCCGCCAGTGCCTATGCCTCGCTGGCAAACATCGCCGACCGCATCGAGCGCGTGGTGGTGCTGGCGCCTGCCCACCGCGTGCCGTTTCGCGGCATCGCCACCTCGTCGGCGGATTATTTCCGCACCCCCCTGGGGGATGTACCGGTGGACAAGGCCGCCCGCGACGCCGCCCTGGCATTGCCCGAGGTGGAGCTCTTCGACGCCGCCTTCCAGGGTGAACACGCGGTGGAGGTGCAGCTGCCCTTCCTGCAGGCGGTATTGGGAGACTTCAAGCTGGTGCCCTTCGTCATCGGCCAGGCGGACGATGTCAGCGTGGCACGGCTGCTCGACACCCTGTGGGGGGGCGACGAGACGCTGATCGTCATCAGCTCGGACCTCAGCCACTACCACGACTACCGTACCGCCCGGGCGCTCGACCAGAGCACCAGCGAGGCTATCGAGCATCTCGAGCCCGAGCGGATCGGCTACGAGGATGCCTGCGGCCGCAATGGGGTCAACGGCCTGCTGCTCGCCGCCCGCGAGCACGGCCTGCATGCCGAGACACTGGATCTGCGCAATTCAGGAGACACCGCCGGCGACAAGAGCCGGGTGGTGGGGTACGGTGCCTATGTCTTCCACTGAGCCGGCACAATTCAATGAGGCGCAGCGACAGCTGATGCTGGAAACTGCACGGGCCTCGATCCGCCATGGACTGGAGACCGGCACGCCACTGCGGGTCGATGTCGCTGCCTATCCGCCCGAACTGCAGGCGCAGCGGGCCAGTTTCGTCACCCTCAACCGGGGTGGCCAGTTGCGTGGCTGCATCGGCCACCTGGAGGCGATACAGCCGCTGATTGCGGATATCGCCGAGAACGCCTTCGCGGCGGCCTTCCAGGACCCGCGATTCCCGCCGCTGGACCCGCGTGAATACGCCGACCTGTCGGTGCACATCTCGGTGCTCAGCCCGCCGGAACCCATGCATTTCAGCTCCGAGGAGGATCTGCTGCGGCAG
>JANTHH010000256.1 GCA_024762485.1 Chromatiales bacterium | reverse complement strand
CGATGATGCGCTTGTGTTTGTGCCGCAGCACCAGCAGGTAGTCGATGATCTGGCGCAGGGTGTATTCGTCGGGCCCGCAGAGCTCGTAGTGACGACCCTGGCTCTGTGGCCGCGTCAGTACGCGCAGGAATGCCTCGGTGACGTCGCAGACGTAGACCGGGGCAAAGCGGGCCTCGGGGCAGGCCAGCGGGAAAGGTCCCGGCAGTCCGAGCAGGCGGTTGAAGCGGTTGATGAAGCTGTCGTCGGGACCGAAGATCACCGAGGGCCGGAAGCTGGTCACCGCCACCTTCGGCCGGCCCAGCAGAAAGGCGCGGTTCTCCGCCTCGCCTTTGCTGCGCAGATACTGGCTGGCACCGTTTGCCTCGTCCGCATTCAGTGCGCTCATGTGCAGATAGCGGCCGATGCCCGCCTGACGGCAGGCGTTGACGGCGTTCTCCGTGACCGCAACGTGCAGCCGCTGGAAACGCTGGCGGCCCTGTTCGTTGAGGATGCCGATCAGGTTGATCACCGCATCGCAGCCCGCAAACTGCCCCGCCAGGCTGTCGACATCGTGGATGTCCGCCTCCACCAGTTCACAACCGATGTCCGTCCGCAGCTCGGCATGGCGATGGGGGCGACGGGTGATGATCCTGCTCTGGATGCCGTTGTCAGCGAGCTTGTGGGTGAGGTGGCGGCCGACGAAACCGGTGCCGCCGAGGATACAGACGCGTTGGATCTTCATGGCTTAGACTGCAGCGTACGCCCGATAAGCAGGCAGGGACAGCTGACTATAACGATAACGCCGGGGCTGGCCAACAGAAGGATGATCGATGGAGCAACTGATGCAACTGGCGAGCGGACAGGAGTTCGTGTTGTTGCTGGGATACCCCCTGCTGGGGATGGCGGCCGGGGTGATCGCCGGGCTGCTCGGCGTGGGTGGCGGGCTGATCATCGTGCCGGCGCTGATCGGGCTGTTCACCCTGCAGGACATGCCTGAAGGGCTGGTGGTGCATGCCGCAGTGGGTACCTCGCTGGCCACCATCGTCGCCACCTCCCTGTCCTCGCTGCGCGCCCACCACGCCCACGGTGCCATTGCCTGGCCCTGGGTCCGGGCGCTCGCCCCCGGGCTTGCCGCCGGTGCGCTGGGCGGTGCCTGGCTGGCGACTGCGATGGAGGGGGTGTGGCTGCAGCGCAGTTTCGCCGTGTTCGCGCTGTTGGTTGCGCTGCAGATCCTGCTCAGTGTCATGCCCGAGCGCGGGCAGGACCCGACGCGGCCCCCCTATACGCCACTCGCCGGGGCGCTGATCGGTGGCATATCCGGCATCGTCGGCATCGGTGGTGGCACCATGACCGTCCCGTTTTTGGTCTGGCGAGGCATGGATATGCGCCGCGCCGTGGCCACGTCAGCGGCCTGTGGTTTGCCCATCGCGCTGGCCGGGATGCTGGGGTTCATGCTGCTCGGGCCCGCGGCTACAGGGGGGGCAGGCAGCACGGGGTATGTCCAATGGCCTGCGGCACTGGTCATTTCACTTTTCAGCGTGTTGCTGGCCCCCGTCGGCGCCTCGCTGACACACCGTCTGCCGATTGGGATACTGAAGCGTCTTTTTGCGGTATTGTTATTGGTCTTGGGGGGGAAACTCCTACTAGGATAAGTCCCAGTGTCTGCCGCCGTCTGGACTCGGATACACTCGGTGGCGTTTGGTAAGGGCGGATAAATCATGGAAACAGCTGACAAGGTGGGGCAGGAACGACGCAGCGGCACGCTGGATGTCATCGACAAGATGCTGCATGAGCGTCAGGAGATGCTGGTGCTGTACTGCGAGGTGGCGGGGCTGGAGCCGTTTTCCCATGAGGCCACGGAAGATACCCTGCGGCGGTTCTGCGATGTGCTGGTGGATTACGCCGCGTTCTGTCATTTCGAGATCTATGAACGGATTGTCAGCGGCAGGGAGCGTCGGGCGAGGGTGATCGAGGTGGCCGAGGAGGTCTATCCGCGGATCGCCGAGGCCTCGGATTTCGCCGTGGCATTCAGTGATCGCTACGATGGTGAGACCCAGCCACTGAAAACGGACACCCTCAGCCACGATCTCTCCCTCCTCGGCGAAGAGCTCGCCATCCGGGTGGAGATGGAGGACCGGATCATCGCCGCCCTGACGCGTCGATGATTGAAGGCGAGGGAAAGACGTGATGCGGCCACTGTCCAGGGAGGGCGAGCAGACCATGCGGCAACAGCCGACGGGTGAGCATGTTGTTCGATAGCCTCAGGCCCTGGCGCCCGGGGGAGACCTTTTTCCTCGAGCCGCTGGAGACGCCGCGACCGATCTCGCTGCGGCTGGATCGCTTTCCCCGTGGCGTCGACAACCTCCACGTTGATGTAGCCCTGGGGCGTTCGCTGGTCACCAGTGCGCGGGCCTATGTCGAGTTCATACTCCGCGATGAGGTGGAGCGCAATTTCTGGCGTGAGGGTGGTGGCCACCTGAATACCGCGGCGCCGGAGATGTTCCGCAAGCAGTATGCCGCTGTCACCAAGCGTGTGGTCCACGAGGCGAGGGCCCAATCACGGTCGGAGTGGGTGCAGCTGTTTCAGCTCTCTCTGCTCAAGCTGCTGTTGTTGCTGGTGGACGTCGAATTCTCCCGTCTGCGCAAGGCCATCGAGGCAGAGCGCAGCAACGACGGCGCCCGCGAGAGTGGTCGCTCGGTGACCCTGCACGAGCAACTGGTTGCCCTCGGGCGTTACGAGCGGCTGATCCGCCAGCGCTGCAGTCAGCGTGTGATCAAGGGCCTGGAGCACATGGAGCGGGCAGGTCTTGCCAAGCTGCGTAACACCGTGCTCGGCAAGTCCTGGCCGGTGCCGCAGTACCTGGTGTTCAATCCGCTGTTGCCACTCGGTGGCCTGGGCGAGGATGAGACCTTCCTCACCCAGTACCCGCTGTTGCTCCAGGATGTCGCCCATTTTTCCCGCATCAACAGGGCCTTCTGGCAATGCTTCAAATACTGGCTCCCTGCATGGGTGGAGCCACCGGCCGGGCCGGTCGAGGTCGCGGCCCGGCCCGTTTCCGAGGCCCCGGCCGGTGTCCGCGGGCTCGAATCGGTGGAGGGCTTTCTCGCCCAGTGCCTGCAGCGGGACGAATACCGCAAGCCCCACACCAGCTGGCTGGATCAACCCGACAACCTGCGTGCCATGTTTGCCGTCGACCGGAGCAAGGTGGGTGCCACCGCCTGGCGCAACCAGAAATGGGCCGGATTCGTCGCACGACAGCTGAAGCGTTTCATCCGCACCATAGGCCGGGATGAACTGCTTGCCGAGGCCGCTGTCAGCTACCGGCTGAGCGAGGTCTATCCTGACCTGGGGCTGAAGGGGCAGGTGCCGCTGGTGCATGCCTTCCTCAAGGGGGAGCTGTCGCCGCGCAAGCTGGAG
>JANTHH010000255.1 GCA_024762485.1 Chromatiales bacterium | reverse complement strand
CCAGCAGCCGGCGGGCGCAGTCGTCGGCGGTGAGCCCGCCACTGAGACGCCGAGCCTCGGCCAGGTTGGGTGTCAGCAGCCAGGTGCGGGGCAGCAGCCGGTCGCGGATCACCTCCAGCAGCCCGGCGCTCGCCAGTCCGGTGCCGCCGCCGCTGGCCAGCACCGGGTCGAACACCAGCGGGATCGCCGGGTGCTGCGCGCAGATGTCGGCCACTGCCCCGGCGACGGCGGTGTCGCCGATCAGGCCGATCTTGATCACCGCCACCGGCAGGTCTGCAAGCACAGTGAGTGCCTGCTCACTCACCAGGCCTGGTTCGACCGGCACCAGTCGTGAGACATCGCGGCTGTCCTGCACCGTCAGGCAGGTGAGGGCGGTGGCGGCCCGGCAGCCCTGGGCGAGTATGGCCTCGATGTCTGCCTGGATACCGGCGCCGCCGGACGGGTCGTGGCCGGCGATGCTGAGGATGATGGGGGCGGGTTGGGCGGTCATGGCGGGGGATTATAACCGCGGGATCTTTCCGGGGTTCCTGGTGGTCTCTAGCGCATGGTAAAAAAACCCCTTCGACAGCGATCAGGAGTCTATGCGTGAAAACCTATATGTGCGTTATCTGTGGCTATATCTACGATGAGGCCAAGGGGGTGCCCGATGAGGGCATACCGCCGGGTACCAAATGGGAGGATGTGCCACTGAACTGGAAATGTCCGGAGTGTGGTGCCGGCAAGGAGGATTTCGAGATGATGTCCATCTGACCCGTTTGCGGGCCACCTCTCCGGGTAACGACGGCGCGGGGGCAACGCAGTTGCATGCACCGCGGATGATTTCATTTTTTTGACTAGACTTAAGGCCAGCGTCGAGGATGGCCGCCGTGGCCGTCAACTGGCCTGGTGGCCGGGAGGGTCCCTGTGAAAACCGTCGAGAACGTGTTGGATTCGGCCCGGGAGTACTGTCGGCTGATCGAGGAAACCGACGAGTATTCGACCCGCTGGCTGGCCCGGCTGCTGGAGTTGCTGCCACGGCTGCACGCGCAGATTTCGCGGCTTTCCCTCGCCGGGATCGAGCTGGATCTGTCCTGCGAGCCGGATCTCGATGCCCGTTTTGAACTTTTCAGCCGACTTCACGCCTTACTGGGAGAACGGGACGGCTACTGGCTGGAGTTCGACGGCATGCCGGGCTCCCAGGCGATGACGGGCAGCCTTGCGGACGATCTGACCGATATCTACAGTGAATTGAAGGATATCCTGCGCCTGATCGAGGTGGAGGTGGATCCGGTGATCGCATTGCAGGGGCTGAGCCAGGGATACCGCATCCACTGGGGTCAGCACCTGGTGGACGCCGAGCGCCATCTCTACAGCCTGCAGGCCCGGAACCAGCTGGCCGGTTGAAAGGCCGGGCCGGGGCCTGTGTTACCATCTGTCCCAATTATCTATTGCAACAGTTATCCAGGAGTCTTCCATGAGTGAAGTAGCGCTTACCGACAAGGATCTGACCCTCTCCGATGCCGCGGCGGCCAAGATGTCCGAGTTGATCGGCCAGGTCGAGGAGAATATCGAGGGCGTGCGCGTGTTCGCCACCCCGGGCGGATGCAGCGGTGTGAGTTTCGGCATGACCTTTACCGATCAGGTCAATGATGACGACCGTCTGCGTGAATTCAATGATTTCAAGCTGATCGTCGACGATGCCACCCTGCAATACCTGCAGGGCGTGGAGATCGATTTCGTCGGTGATGGCGGCGAGGCACGTTTCGTCTTCAACAACATGCAGCCCGTTGCCGGCGGTGGCTGCGGAACCTGTGGTTCCCAGGGCGGTTGCAGCTGATCGCCTTGTCATCCCCCGCCTGAGACTGACAGCAGGGGCAACCGCCTGCTCGGTCGGGGGATCATCCCTCCCCATTCGTCTCCAGCAGTCCTGCTGATTCGAGGCTATCCGGAAGCGCGTCCAGCTGTTCACTGGACTGGTCATATCCCAGGCGGTGGGCAATGTCGCTCACGTAGCCGTCCTTCGGATCCTGTTCCAGTGCCTTGCCGATGTCACGTCGTGCGCCATCCCGGTCGCCGGCCAGCCATCGCGCCCAGGCCAGGCGCGCGCGCCGTGCGGGCAGTTCGCGCGATGCCAGTGCGGTCTCGAGGTGCCCGATGGCAGCGGCGTAGTCGGCCTGCTCCAGGCGGGCCACGGCCAAGGCTTCCAGCATCTGGTCATCGGCGACAGCGAGATTGGGTTCGAGCAGTGCCAGGCCGGCGGCGGTCCGGCCTGCCAGGATCAGTCCGCTGCCGAGACGCGCCAGGATCACGGGGTCATCCGGCCGGTACTGCCGTGCCATTTGCAGCGTGGTCAGTGCGGCGGGGATATCGCCAAGTGCCAGCTCGGCCGTGCCGAGCCAGTACCAGGGCCCGGCCCGTTGCGGTGCCAGGCGGGTGGCCAGTTCGGCATGTTCCCTGGCGTCCTGATAGAGGGCGAGTGCGTACTCAGCGCGGCTCAGGGCGGTGTAGGCCCGTCCGCCCTGCCAATGGCCGGTGAACTGGGGTTTGCCGCTGCCTTCGATCGCATTCAGCAGGTGGTTGACGGCCTCCATGGGTTTTTTCTCCTGCAAGGCGCGCTCGGCCAGCAGTAGGCGGCCGTCGAGATAGTATGGATCGCTGTCCACCTCACTCTGAAACAGCCGCTGGTCATCCCACCAGCGGGCATTGCTGAGCGCGGTCATGGTGCCCATGATCAGCAGGAGGGGGATGAAGACCACCGCCTCGGAACCCCGTCCAAGTTGCCGCCCGATGGGCCGCCAGAGGCGCATCCCGCCGTAGCTGAGGGCGAACAGCAATCCCCAGCTGGCGGGGTAGAGGCTGGCCTCGTCGTAATAATGCACGAGCGGCAACAGGCCGCTTGCGGGCAACAGCCACAGCAGGAACCAGGTGACGCCGAAGGCCGCCGGGTGGTGCCGCCAGAGGCCGTAGCCACTGGCGGCGATGACGGACAGGATGGCGAAGAAGCCGAGCACCGGACCGGGGCCGAAGCCCGAGATCGGCCAGCTGTCCGACAGTACCGGTTCGGAGGGCACGATCACCAGCCCTGCATAATGCCAGAAGAGCGTGATCTGGCTGCCCAGTGCATCCCACAGTCCCTCACCCGGATAACTGCCCTGGAGGTCGAAGGGAACGACCGAGAAGCGGTAGACCAGGTAGGGCAGGCTCAGGGCGAAAAGCAGCAGCAGCCCTGTGCGTCTGGCGCGCGACAGGCTATGCAGGTGGTGGCGCCCGCGCTCGCGCAGACCGTACCAGCTCAACAGCGCGGCCAGCAGCGGTACCAGCAGGGCGTTGGCGCCGCTCAGCAGTGCAAGAATGAACAGCACGGCCATCCCGAGCAGCCAGTAGGGTCTGCGCCAGCCGGAGACCACGGTGACCCGCAGCCGGGTGAATAGCACCAGGGTCCAGAT
>JANTHH010000254.1 GCA_024762485.1 Chromatiales bacterium | reverse complement strand
CCCTGTGTCGATGTCTGCCCGACGGGCGCATCGTTCAGGCGTGACGACGGCATCGTCATGGTCGATCGTCATACCTGTATCGGCTGCCGTTATTGCATGATGGCCTGTCCCTACAAAGCACGTTCCTTTATTCATGAGAACGTCAAGGAAAAGCCAACAATCGCCCCCCGTGGTAAGGGCTGCGTCGAGAGTTGCAACTTCTGCGTGCACCGCCTCGACAATGGCCAGACCACCACGGCATGTCAGGATGCCTGCCAGAAAGATGGTCATGCAGCCATTGTATTCGGTGACCTCAAGGATCCGGACAGCGCCGTTTCAAAGGCCCTGAAGCAACATGCGAATATTGAGATTCGTGCAGACCTGAAGCTCAATACCGGCGTTCGTTACAGCAGCATATAAGCTATTTAGAGATACGCGATCCATGAAAAAGATCCATTACACTGAATGGGGTATCGAAAGCCCACGCTACTGGGGAATGCTGGCGGTACTGGCGGTGGTGATCGCAATCAGCGGCATCGCAACCCTGTACATGGAACATGAAGGTCACTGGGTGACCGGAATGACGAACCAGGTGGTGTGGGGGATGCCTCACGTCTTCGCCATCTTCCTGATCGTCGCCGCCTCGGGCGCACTCAACGTCGCGGCTCTGTCCTCGGTGTTCGGCAAAAAGGTCTACAAGTCGCTCGGTCGACTCTCGGGCCTGTTGGCGATGACATTGCTGATATCCGGCCTGCTGGTCCTCGTGCTCGACCTGGGTCAGCCCTCGCGCCTGATCGTGGCCATGACGACCTACAACTTCAAGTCGATATTCGCCTGGAACATCTACCTGTATGTCGGCTTCCTGGCGATCGTCGCGGTCTACCTGTACACCATGATGGAACGCAAGGCCACGCGCTTCTACAAACCGGTTGGCGTGTTCGCCATGGTCTGGCGGATCACCCTGACCACCGGTACCGGCTCCATCTTCGGCTTCATCGTCGCCCGCCAGGGTTACGATGCGGCCATCCTGGCGCCCATGTTCATCATCATGTCCTTCGCCTATGGCCTGGCGGTATTCATCCTGGTGTTGATGTTCGCCTTCAAGGCCGATGGTCGTGAACTGGGTGACGTGTTGATGAACCGGCTGAAGAACCTGCTGGGTATCTTCGCTGCTTCCATCTTCTATTTCACCGTCGTCTACCATCTGACGAATCTCTATGGCACGGAGAATCACGCCTACGAGGCCTTCATCCTGCGCGACGGGGGCCTCTATACCGCGCTGTTCTGGGTTGGATGGGTGCTCATCGGCTGCCTGTTGCCGATGGCGGTTGTGTACCACCCGTCACTGGGCAAGAGCCGCGGCGGCATCATTGCTGCGTCCACGATGGTCATCATCGGCGGCTTCGCGGCTATTTACGTCATCGTAATCGGCGGACAGGCATTCCCGATGGCCATGTTCCCGGATATGACCATCATCGAGAGCGGCTTCTTCGATGGTGTCAACGGACAGCCGGCCTCCTACACGCCCAGTATCCCTGAGACCCTGCTGGGCGTCGGCGGTGTGGCGCTGTTCATGATGATGACAGCGATCGCCATGCGGGTGCTGGGCTTTCTGCCACAATCCCTCGCCGACGAGGTGGTCGATCCCCATCACGTGAAGGCCTGATCGCGTCAGTGACCCTCAGCGAGCGGGGCGGCCTGTGAAGGTCGCCCCGCTTTGCGTTACGGGCGACGCGTTAATACAGGCATGACTGCCAGGATTTTGCTATGGCGCATCTACTGATTTCCGCAGCCCACAAGTCCTCGGGCAAGACCACGGTGAGCATTGGTCTGTGCGCTGCCCTGACAGGGCACGGTTTGTCGGTGCAGCCCTTCAAGAAGGGACCGGACTATATCGATCCCCTGTGGCTCAGCGCGGCCGCGCATCGGCCCTGTTACAACCTCGATTTCTATACCATGGACCGCGCCGAGATTGGGGCGTCGTTCGCGAGCGCGATGCAGGGCGCCGACATCGGCATCATCGAAGGCAACAAGGGCCTCTATGACGGGCTTGACGTCGAGGGCAGCAACAGCAATGCGGCATTGGCAGAACTGTTGCAGGCACCGGTGGTACTGGTGCTCGACACCCGGGGCATGACCCGTGGCATCGCCCCACTGATACTTGGCTACCAGGCCTTCTGTCCGGGCATACGCATCGCCGGGGTGATTCTCAACCAGGTCGGTGGCCAGCGGCACGAGGGCAAGTTGCGGCGCGTCATCGAGCACTACACCGACGTCAAGGTCGTGGGTGCCGTGGGCAAGTCCGCCGAACTCGAGATCATCGAGCGGCACCTCGGCCTGATGCCGGCCAACGAGGCCGATGCCAGTCAGGCACAGATCGAGCGGATGGGGCGGATCGTCGGTGAACAGGTCGATCTCGATGCCCTGCGCGGTATTGCCGGCAGCGCGCCCGAGCCACAGGCCGGCGCTGCCATCGAGCCACCTGAGCCTGTGGGCGAGGGACTGCGTATCGGCTATGCCCGCGACGAGGCCTTTGGGTTCTATTATCAGAGCGACCTGGAGGCGTTCACGGCCGCCGGCGCGAGCCTGGTGCCCTTCGACACCCTGCACGCCCCGAAAATGCCCGAGGTGGACGGTGTGTTCATCGGCGGTGGCTTTCCAGAGGCCAGCCTGGACGGTCTTTCCGCTAATGTCGGGATGCTGGCCTCGGTTCGTGACTTCGTCGAGGCCGGTGGCCCACTGTACGCGGAATGCGGCGGTCTCATGTATCTGGCACGCAGCCTGACGTGGGGTGAGAAGCAGGGTAAAATGGCCGGCGTTATCCCGGCCGATGTGGTGATGTATCCCCGGCCGCAGGGCCGTGGTTATGTCCGGCTGAGTGAGACCCCGGATCATCCATGGCCCGGTGGCCCGGACTCCGGGATGATCTGCGCCCATGAGTTTCATCACTCCGGTCTTGAGAATCTGCCGGACAATGTCCGTTTCGGCTACGAGGTGAAACGCGGACATGGTATTGACGGGCGGAACGACGGCATCGTCTACAAGAACATGCTCGCAAGCTATGCACATCTGCGTGACAGTGCCAGCCACCACTGGGTATCCCGTTTCCTGCGGCATGTATCGAATTGTAAGCACGGCTCCCTGCAAGAGTCGGCAACTGAAAGGTGAGATTGAATTATGTTCAAGGTAACGGCCAACGCGGCAGAAAAGGTCAAACAGGCGGCGCAGCAAGGTGGCACCGAGGGTATGGCCCTGCGCTTCGCTGCCGAACAGCGGCCGGACGGCTCCATCGACTACAAGATGGGGTTTGATGAACCTGCCGAGGACGACATCACCTTCACCTCGGAAGGCATCGCTATCGTCATGGCGCCGGAGTATGTGCCGCTGCTCGATGAGGCCACAATGGACTACGCCCAACTCGAGGACGGCGAGTACCAGTTCATCTTCCTCAATCCGAAGGA
>JANTHH010000253.1 GCA_024762485.1 Chromatiales bacterium | reverse complement strand
ATTCAAAAAGGCCGCAAAACTGCGGCCTTTTTTTGTGGCCAGGGAAGACCTCTATTTGGACCTGCGACATCAAAATGGCAGGTTCAGCAAGCGCCGGTAGGCGCAGCTCGAGCGGAGCGAGTCAATCCTGCCCCGCTACCACTGTTATCGAACCAAGGGCTGCCTCCGGGCGGCCCTTGTTCGTTTCTGCTTCTAAGTAGCCGTTTTCATTGGGAAATAATTTGATCTCCCCGAGTAGTTCCTGGAGCGCGACGCGCGTAAGACAGTCACCGTAGTCACCGACAACGGCCAGCGGTGGGATATCTCACCCCACGTGCCGTCGCCGGTGAAGGACGCCGGCACCACCAAGCCGCAGCAGCCGCCGACCGCCGAAGAGGAAAAGTGACTCAGATAGTCGGGTATGCGGCAATAGCGGTCTGGAATGGCCGCTTACGTTGCTGCTCCAATGGTATGTCAAAACTGCCGGGATGACTCCACCGTATCTTCGGCGATACGGGCGGTCAGGCAGGGCTTTTTCAGCCGGCCGTCGGGCAGCACCCACAGCGGCTCGGAGAAATGGCTGATAGTCACTGGACTGTTGGGGGTGTCGAAGCGGATGCCTCGGCCGCGACTCATGGTAACCCGCCGTCCTCCGGCAGGATTGAGGCCGGCGGCCAGTGTGGGCACGCCCCATTTGAGATGGTGGGCGAGGTCCCAGAATATTGTTTCTCCATCCAAATAGAATGCCAGCCAACAGTGCATGTCATGGGTTTCGCTCCTGGCCGGGTGGAACCAGTAGCCGGCCAGGTATTGAACCGTGATGCCCAGGCTGCGAGCGGAGGCCATCAGGTAGGTGTTGATATCCACGCAGCTTCCCTTGGCGGTTCCGCAGATGGCGGGAACCTCGTCGAGGCCATCGTTGAAGCGCTGTTGCGGATGATCGTAGGCGAACAGTCCGGCGGCTTCTTGCACCAGGCGTTCAATGATCTGTCGTTGGGAGAGGCCTTCTTCCAGCACTCGGACGGCCTGGGAAGTGAGCTGGCCGGAAGCCTTGGTAAAGCGGTTATCCTCCAGTTGCCAGATCCAGTCCCCGGGAGTCTCCAGCGGGGGCGCTAGGTGGTAGCGAATGACCGGGAGCTGGTCATTGGCTGGCTTGAGCAGATAGGCTCCTTGTCTGCTATTGCGTGCGGTGATTTCAAGGACGCGCTCGACACCTCCCAGCTCGACACCGCAGAAGCGCTGCGTCCAATCGTCGATTGGTCGTGGCGCCAGCAGCCAGGCCTGGTCGGATTGGGGTGGCTCTTGAATCGATAAATCGACGGTCCGTGTGAATGCCCGATCGTCATTCATATTGAAAGGGCCTGCCCGTCATGCGCTATGTTCATATTATCCGGCAGTGCTTCCGGCTCCCCGATCAACCAGGTATCGAAGCTGTGGTCGATGTGGGTCAGGTAGCAGTGCTGTGGTTTCAGCGTGTCGCAGATTCGGCGGGCCATGTGCAGGTCGTTGTGATTGCGCGGCGTCTCGCTACGCGGCGGGTAGCTGCAATCGAGCATTAACAAGTTGGGGGGATGCTCGATCAGCCAGGCTTCGGTCTCGGCCGGCAAACCGCAGGTATCGGTCAGGTAGGCGATGCGCTGTCCGTTCTGTTCGAAGCAATAGCCGAGGGTGGGGCGCGAATGGGTTAGGGGTAGGGGCATGATCCGCAGGTCGCCCAAGTCGAATCCCTGGAAAGGTTGTGCTTTGGTGTCGAAATCGAGGATGCCCGGATGCTTGAACAGATCATCGCACCCTGCCAAGTCCTCCGGACCGATGACTCTCAGGCGGTTGCCACGGCCCCAACGCACGCGAAACAGCCCCTGGACGTGATCCATGTGGTGGTGGGTAAGCAGTACGGCATCGAGAGTGCCTGCGGGAAAACGCTCACCCAGGTTGGGAAGTCCTGCGTCCAGCAGTATCCGAACACACTCTGTCTCGATCAATGCGGAACAGGCATGCCGCTCGTGTTCCTTATTCAGTCGCGCTCTGGAGCATGCTGGGCATTCGCAGCCGTACAGCGGGACACCGCCAGCATTGCCGGTTCCCAGGAAACGAAAGTTCATCTGGCTGAGCTGGACAGCAGGTCCAGAAATTGTTGACCGGTGTCCGATAGGTCGCTGTTGTTGTCGATGCAAACCAGGCCGGGGTGCTCGTCCAGACATTCGAATCGCGCATGCCGCCGTAGGCGTTGCGCGACCTCATCCGGGCTTTCGCGCCCGCGCTCGGTCAGGCGCTCACGCAGGACGTCGGCGTCGACCCGTATCAGCACGGGTACCAGGTTGGAAAAGTCCGCAGCAGCCTTGTAGAGGTATTCGCGAGAGCCGTTCAGCACCACGTGCATACCTTGTTGTAGCCAATGCCGGATTTCGGTCCCAATGCCATAGCGAAGACCGTGGCTCTCCCAGTGCATGGCAAAGCAACCGTGCTCCAGGCGGGTTTGAAATTCGTCGTTGCTGAGTTCGACGTGATTTTCGCCAGCAGAATGCGCGGGACGTGTGATGTAGCGATGGGCGAAGGCCACCGGCGAGCCAGCAGGTTGCTGCTCACGCGCGAAGCGCAACAGGCTGTCCTTCCCTGCACCCGAGGCTCCCATCACGTAGAAGATATTCGGCATCAGGCGACCCGAGCGCCCTGGCGCCAGACCTGGCGTACTACTGGAGCGTTGCGGAGCATGGTGACATGTACGAGGTCGGCACGCTTGCCAATGCCAATTTCCCCACGATCGTGCAAGCCGACCGCATCTGCCGGGTTCCGGCTGATCATATTGACGGCCTCCGGCAGCTCGATGTGCTCGACGTGCTCGGCGAGGATGAATGCCGAATGCAACAGGCTCTCCGGCACATAGTCGGACGATAGCGTGTCGAGTAGGCCCTCGGCGGCCAGTTCGCGCGCCGAGACATTGCCCGAGTGTGAAAAGCCGCGGACCACGTTGGGAGCACCCATTAACACATGCAGCCCACATTCGCGACAGGCGCGAGCGGCCTCGACTGTGGTGGGAAACTCAGCAATGCTGACTCCGTCTTCAAGTGACTCGTGCACATGTGCCGAAGTCGCGTCGTCATGGCTGGCCATGGCGATCCCCCTGTCGCGACACAGGTTTGCGATCTCGCTACGGTGCGCGCGACCGTACTTCTGGCTGACCTCTGTGTGATGTTGGACCAATTCCTCCATCTCCTGGTCATTCAGGCCGTATTTGCCCTGGTAGTACTCGCGATACTTGTCCAGGTCGACGAACTGACGCTGCCCAGGCGAATGATCCATGACCGAGACCAGCTTGAGCAGTGGTTCGTCCATCCAATTGCGGAATTTCTCCAGGGTGGTGTCGCAGGTCAGCTCGCAGCGGATATGCAGCAGGTGTTCAGCCCGGGTGACATTGGAAGCGGCGGCCTCCTTGATCGCTTGCACCATGTGATCGAAACGTTCGCTGCGGGTCGAATCCGGCAGCACGTTGCCGGTGG
>JANTHH010000252.1 GCA_024762485.1 Chromatiales bacterium | reverse complement strand
CCCTGGCGGAAAAGCACCTCGGCGTACTTGACCCGGGCGCGGCTGTCATTGGGTGCCAGCTCCACCCACAACGCCGCGGCCTCGTGAAAGTGGTTCAGATCCTGCTCCGCCGCCGCGATCCAGGTCGCCTTTTCCGCCGCATAGGGGTCGGCGGCCAGCCGCCCCACATGCAGGTAGTGAGGAAAAGCCAGGGCCAGGTCCCTGCGGCGACTGGCCAGTTCGGCCGTAAGGTAGCTGAAGACCAGGTCACCGTTGAGATCGACCGCCGGGGCAGGCGGCTCATCAAAGGGCAGCACCGGGGCGGCAGGCTGTTTGTCGATCGCGGCCGGTTTCGGTGTCAATGTCTGACAGCCGGCGAGTACGACACTCAGCAGCAGGGGCAGCACCAGGCGGGGGATTCGATTCACCGTTTCGGGGTCCTTGTCCGGAATGGAGGCATGAGCGCGAGTATAGGGCCGACACCTGTGCGGGCCAACGACCAGGCGCTAAACTTGCATTTAACTCTTTGATCTTCCAAAATTTCGCGCCTTTCTAAAGAGGATACCCCGCCAGGCATGGCCCTGATAGCCCTCGGACTGAATCACACCACGGCGCCGGTCGAGATCCGCGAGCGCCTCACCTTCGGCCCCGACATCGTGGTCGCTGCCCTGCGCAGCCTGACCGCGATGCCCGGGGTTTCCGAAGGCGCGATCCTGTCCACCTGCAACCGCACCGAGGTCTACTGCCGCGCGGAACCCGAGAGCCTGGACAGCCTGCAACGCTGGATCGGCGAGTTCCACGGCGTCGAACCCGGCGAGGTGGCCCCCTATCTCTATCTGCACCGCGACCAGGCAGCGGTTCGTCACCTGCTGCGAGTCGCCTGCGGGCTCGACTCGCTGGTGCTGGGCGAGCCGCAGATACTCGGCCAGGTGAAGTCCGCCTTCCAGACCGCCTGCGACGCCGGCAGCAGCGGCAAGATCCTCGGCCGCCTGTTCCACCACAGCTTCAGCACCGCCAAGCAGGTGCGTACCGATACCGCCATCGGCGACAGCCCGGTGTCGGTGGCCTTCGCCGCGGTCAGCCTGGCGCGGCAGATATTCAGCGACCTGTCCGCACAGACCGCGCTGCTGATCGGCGCCGGCGAGACCATCGACCTGGCCGCCCGCCACCTGCACCAGCACGGCATCGGCCGCATGATCGTCGCCAACCGCACCCTCTCCCGTGCCCACGAACTGGCGGACCAGTTCGATGGCTATGCCATCGCCCTGACCGAGCTGCCCGGCCACCTGGCTGAGGCGGATATCGTCATCGCCTCCACCGCCAGCCCACTGCCCATCCTCGGCAAGGGCACGGTGGAGAGCGCGCTGAAAAAGCGTCGCCATCAGCCCATGTTCATGGTCGACATCGCGGTACCGCGCGACATCGAGCCCGAGGTAGGCAGCCTGGCCGATGTCTATCTCTACACCGTCGACGACCTGGAGGAGGTGATCCAGGAGAACCGTCGTTCGCGCCAGGAGGCCGCCGAGCAGGCACTGGAGATCATCGACCTGCAGGTGGACGAGTTCTTCGCCTGGCTGCGCTCGCTGGACGCGGTGGACCTGATCGCCGACTACCGTGCCCACGCCGAATCCCTGCGTGACGAGGTGCTCGCCAAGTCGCAGCAGCTGCTCGACAACGGCAAGCCCGCCGACGAGGTGCTGGCCTTCCTCGCCAACACCCTGACCAACAAGCTGCTGCACACCCCCAGCGTGCAGCTGCGCGAGGCCGGCTCCAGCGGCCAGCGTGAACTGCTCGAGGCCGCCAACACCCTGTTCCAGCTGGGCCGGGACAAGCCCGCCAAATGAAGGCGTCGATCCGACACAAACTCGACCAACTCAGCGAACGGCAACAGGAGATCAGCGCACTGCTGGCCGAGCCCGAGGTGCAATCGGACAACGCGCGTTTCCGCGCGCTGAGCCAGGAATACGGCCAGATCGAGCCGGTGGTCAGCGCCTACCAGGCCTACCAGGCGGCCGAGGACGAGATCGCCAGCGCCGAGGAGATGCTGGCCGATCCCGAGATGGCGGAGCTGGCCGGGGAGGCACGGGCCGAGGCCCAGCAGAGGCTGGCCAAGCTCGAACCCGAGCTGCAGCGACTGCTGCTGCCGCGCGACCCCAACGATGAGCGCAACATCTTTCTCGAGATCCGCGCCGGCACCGGCGGCGCCGAGGCCGCCCTGTTCGCCGGCGACCTGCTGCGCATGTACCTGCGCTACGCCGAGCAGAAGGGCTGGCGCACCGAGACCATCAGCGAATCCGAAGGGGAGCACGGCGGCTACAAGGAGGTGGTGGTGCGCATCGTCGGCCAGGGGGTGTATTCGCGGCTGAAGTTCGAGTCCGGTGCCCATCGGGTGCAGCGGGTACCCGAGACCGAGTCCCAGGGCCGCGTCCACACCTCGGCCTGCACCGTGGCCATCCTGCCCGAGGCAGAGTCCGTGGACGCGGTGGACATCAATCCCGCCGACCTGCGCATCGACACCTACCGCTCATCCGGCGCCGGCGGCCAGCACGTCAACACCACCGACTCGGCAGTGCGCATCACCCACCTGCCCAGCGGCGTGGTGGTGGAGTGCCAGGACGAGCGCTCCCAGCACAAGAACAAGGCGCGTGCCATGTCGCTGCTGTCGGCCCGGCTGCTCGACGCCGCCCAGGCCCAGGCCCACGCCAGCCAGTCCGCCGACCGCAAGCTGCAGGTCGGCTCGGGCGACCGCTCGGAGCGCATCCGCACCTACAACTTCCCGCAGAACCGGCTCACCGATCACCGTATCAACCTGACCCTGTACAAGCTCGACGAGGTCATGCAGGGCAACCTCGATCAGGTGATCGAGCCGCTGCTGCAGGAGCACCAGGCCGAGCAACTGGCGAGCCTGGCCGAAGGCGAGGCATGAGCACCGTCCGCCAGGCGCTGGCGGCGGCCCGTGCGCGACTGGCCGCCCTGCCGGACGCCGACCCCGACCTCGACGCCCGGGTGCTGATGGCCCACTGTCTCGAGCGGGATCCCAGCTGGCTCTACGCCTGGCCCGAAGCCGTCCTCGAACCGGCGCAGCAGGCCCGCTACGACGCCCTCGTCGCACGCCGCGCCGCCGGCGAACCGGTGGCCCATCTCACCGCCCGGCGTGAATTCTGGGGCCTCGACCTGGCGGTCAGCCCGGACACCCTGATCCCCCGCCCCGACACCGAACTGCTGGTGGAGACCGCGCTGGCGCTGGGCGATGCCCGCGCCCCGCTGACGGTGCTCGACCTCGGCACCGGCAGTGGCGCCATCGCCCTGGCCCTGGCCCATGAGCGGCCACACTGGCGGGTCATCGCCAGCGACGCCTCCACCGATGCCCTGGCGGTTGCCCGGCGCAACGCCGTCGCACTCGATCTGCCGCAGGTGGAATTCCGTCACGGCGACTGGTTCGGCGCCATCGCAGCCGATGAGCGCTTCGACCTGATCCTCAGCAACCCCCCCTATCTCGCCGACGATGA
>JANTHH010000251.1 GCA_024762485.1 Chromatiales bacterium | reverse complement strand
TGCCAGGAAAGAGCCGGATCAATAAAATAAGATTTATATATAACAATTAAATCATTAAATTATTGCAGTTTCTTAATGAGACACATCCATTATTTGTGGGGCCTCTGAATTTTTCAGTGGCTAATCAGCCGGTCACCATCCAGGCCAGCACCCCGTAGCGGGCGAACTTGCCGATCGCCACCAGCAGAACGAACAGCGGCAGCGACATGCGCAGCAGCCCGGCCACCAGGCACAGTGGATCGCCGACGATTGGCAGCCAGGCCAGCAGCAGGCTGGGCTGGCCGTAGCGATGGAACCATCTTTCGGCCCGTTCGATCTGCCCAGGTTTCATACGCAGCCAGCGGTGGTGCACCGCCTCGTTGCCGAGCCGGCCCATGCCGTAGGTGATGACGCTGCCGATCAGGTTGCCGGTACCGGCAATCAACACCACCATCAGGGGTGCGGCACCCTCGTGCAGGCGCAGCAACAGCAGGGCCTCCGAGCCGCCCGGGAAGAGGGTCGCGGAGATCAGTGCGCTGAGGAAGAGGGGCCAATCCATAAAAATCTGCAGGGGTACAGGTGCGAGGGGGCAGGTAAGATAGCCGCCATGAAGGTGCTTGCTATAGATACCACAGAAGAAGGCTGTTCTGCCGCGCTCTCTCTCGATGGCGAGGTCAGTCAGCGCTTCGAGCATGCCCCGCGCCGCCACAGCGAACTGATCCTGCCGATGATGGATGAACTGCTGGCCGAGGCCGGGCTCAGGCCTGCACAACTCGATGGCCTGGCCTTTGCCCGCGGTCCCGGTGCCTTTACCGGGGTGCGCATCGCCAGTGCGGTGATCCAGGGCGTGGCGCTGGCAGCGGACCTGCCGGTGGCGCCGGTCTCCAGCCTGCGCGCACTGGCACAGCGCGCCCGGCGTGAGCTGGGTGCCGAGCGGGTGCTGGCGGCCTTCGACGCGCGCATGAACGAACTCTACTGGGCGGCCTGTGAGGCAGACGAGGCGGGGCAGATGCAGTTGAGCGGGCAGGAGCAGGTGCTGCCCGCCCATGCACTGCCGCTGCCCGACGGCGATGACTGGGTAGGTGTCGGCAGTGGCTGGCAGGCCTACAGTGAAGAGCTGGCCGCGCGCATGCCGGGCGTGTCTATCCACCCAGGCGCCTTCTGGAACCACGCCTGGGATGTGGCGACCCTGGGTGCGTCGTGGCTGGCGTCCGGCAAGGGCGTGGCCGCCGAGCAGGCGCTGCCGGTATACCTGCGTGATCAGGTGGCCTGGAAAAAGACGGCCTCCTGACCCGGCCCAGGCAGTGCCACAGGGTGTCAGTTATGGCATTCCCGGTCGGATTAAAACTAAAAAATTAATTAAAAAAATCAGGTAACTCTATGTATTTTATTATGATGTAGATTGCCATATTGGCTTGGCAAAGTTTGTGCTCTACCTAGCTGTATCGTCAGCAAAATCAGCATCCGGCATTCGTGCCCGTTCAACCAGGAGATCGTCCCATGGCCAACCCCCAACGCATCACCGTCGCCGGCGCGGGCTTTGCCGCCATCACCGGCCTGCGCGCCCTGCGCAAGCAACTGCCGGAGGCGGAGTTGACCCTGGTGGCGCCGCTCGCCGAATTCATCTACCTGCCGAGCCTGATCTGGGTGCCCTTCGGCATGCGCTCGGGGGATGACCTGCGCTACGACATCCTGCCGCTGCTGGCCGAGCTGAATGTGCACTTCGTGCATGCCAGCGTGACGGGTATCTCCGATGACGGGCGCACCCTGCACACCGACAATGCCGAGAACAGCGAGATCGAGAACGACGCGCTGCTGATCGCAACCGGGGGTCGCTTCATCAAGAAGCTGCCGGGGATCGAGAATGCCATCACCCTGTGCGAGGGCATCGCGTCCGCCGAGCGGATCGGTGAGCGTCTGCGTGGCATGGCGGGCGGCACCATCGCGCTGGGTTTCGGCGGCAACCCCAAGGAACCCTCGGCGATGCGCGGCGGGCCGATGTTCGAACTGATGTTCGGGCTCGACACCTGGCTGCGCAAGCAGGGGAAACGTGACGCCTTCAAGCTGGTGTTCTTCAACCCCGCGCCCCAGCCCGGCAAGCGCCTCGGCGAGAAGGCGGTGAAGGGCCTGCTCGACGAGATGGCCAGGCGCAACATCGACACCCACCTCGGGCACAAGATCAAATCCTTCGAGAACAACACCGTCACCACCGAGGGCGGCGAGATCCCGGCCGACCTGATCCTGTTCATGCCCGGCATGACCGGCCCGGCGTGGATTCAGGGCTCGCCGCTGCCGCTGTCCGACGGCGGCTTCATCCAGGCCGATGGCATGGCACGGGTGGCGGGCATGGAGCGGGTCTACGTCGCCGGCGATGCCGGCAGCTTCCCCGGCCCCGACTGGATGCCCAAGCAGGCCCACATGGCGGATCTGCAGGCCGAGGCCGCCGCCGAGAACATCGCACTGAACCTGGCGGGCAAGCCGGCTGCGGCGAAATTCAAGGTCGAGCTGATCTGCATCGTCGACACCCTGGACAAGGGGATGATGGTGTATCGCAGCGAATCGCGCTCGCTGCTGCTGCCGGCGATGCGCGCCATGCACTGGGCCAAATCCTTCTTCGAGAAGCGTTACATGCGCCACCTGCCGCACGTAAAGGGTTAGTCCTGAAGGCCCCTGTCATCGGTCTGGATGACAGGGGCCGTTGATCCCTAAGCCTGACCTTGCCATCCGACCTTTCTCCCTTGTCATCCCGACGAGCCTGCGAGGAGAGATCTTTGCTGGTTTTGTGATGGTCGGTGGACAAGATCCCTCCCGCTGGTCGGGATGACAAGGATTCTGGGAGGGCGAGACCGGGGGCGCTGCAGAGCTGGAAAGTTGAGGTCGGTAGGCAATGGGTTGAACCATTTGCCTTTTAATCCATCACCCGTACCCCTCCATCCCTTGTCATCTCGACGAGCGTGCGAGGAGAGATCTTCATTGGTCTGGTGGTACTCACCGATGGACAAAGATCTCTCCCACTGGTCGGGATGACAAGGGAAGATGAAGACCAAGCCTGCGAGTAGAAGTCTTCCTCACGGCGTGGTGGTTGAGGGGTTCAGTGTTGCGGGGTTCAGCGCTCTGTACGGGCAACCAGGTGCTGTGCCAATGCCCGTTGCAGTTCATCACTGTTGAGGGGCTGCGGGTGAATGATCTCCAGCCGACCGACCGGCTGCTCGGCTGCCTTGGTCAGCCCGCCTTCACCCGCTACCAGGTTGATTGCCTGCCAGCCCTGAGCGGTGGGCAGCACCCCCTTGACCCGCTCGAAGCCCTGGGTGCGGAGCCAGTCGAGCAGTGCCTCGCCATCGAAATGTGCGTCGACCGGCAGCAGCCAGCCGGCGCTGTGGAAGCCATCACCCCGGCCTTCGGTGAGCCGCCAGCCGGGCAGGGTGGTGGCGGGTGTTGCGCAGCTCCCACCGGCGGTGGCGTGGCTGTGGTCGTGGGGTCGCCCCAGCTGGGCCATGCGATCAGTCAGCCGTGGCAGGTCCAGCCAGGCGGGGTCGACGCGCCCCTGGGTCACCTCGGCGACCTTTGCC
>JANTHH010000250.1 GCA_024762485.1 Chromatiales bacterium | reverse complement strand
AGGAACACTATCCAGACGACGAACGCATGCGGATCAGTCCCGAGGCCCTGTATCAATGGATCTATCGCGATGCGCAAGCGGGTGGAGATTGGCATCGGACAAGACATGGACACCCACCCTTTAAATGTCCAGTCACCCACCCGCCAAGCCGATGGCATTCCCTGCTGCCTTGTCATGGATACCACCTCTCTCACCCTCTTTTTTGATCTGCGATGGTAGAAAGGACTGGGTTACTTGCCTTTTCTGAAGAGGCGGGTGTCCATGTTTTCCCACTCACAGGCAGTTTCAGGGCCGGTGGGCAGCTGAGGATACATGGGGTGATCCAGGATCAATGGCTTTATGCGACCTATACTCTTCTAGAGGGTGATTGGCATGAGAAACATTGATGTTGCACTTGCACAGGCAGTGGCCGCCTTCGGGACACCGACATTCAAGGCGGCCTTCAAACAGACGATCATGGAACTGGATCGCAATCGCCTGCCCTTGCAGGCGGGCTTGTCAAAATCCAGTTACGTCGACGACAGCGCCATCGACGTGGTGGTGCTGAGTAGCCATGTGCACGGAAAAGCACTGCAGGTAAAGGCGGGAATTTTCTATGCCGGCATCATTGCCGGCAGTTGTTGTGCCGATGACCCAACGCCGGTGGAGGTGCTGCCCGAATATTGTGAACTGCTGTTTCTTATCGACCGGCAAAGCGGTGCGGCGCGGGTTGAGCTGCTGGCAGAATGATTATCATGGTGCTGCGCCGGGGTCTGTTCAGTCGCCTTGTTGCAAGCGCAGCAGGACACGCTGGACGATGGCATCACAGCGTTGGCCGGCAAATTCGAAGGCGGTAAGTTCAGCCTTGCCAATGTGCGTGGTGAAAATGTTGCGTAGCGCCCGACGCGCACGCAGGTAACGGGTCTTGACCACATCCAAGGACACATCCAGAGAAACGGCGGTTTCCGCTGTACTGAGTTGCTGGATGGCACGCATGACATAGACACTGCGTAAGTCTGCCGGCAGTGAGTCGATAGCATCTTCCAGCATTTCGCGCAGTTGCTGGCGCGCGATTCCGTCGATGGGTTGAGGCACGTCCGATTCCATGTTTTCACTACCGCCGTCGGGGTCGTCGAGGGAATAAACCAGGCGCCGCGATTTACGAAGACGCATCATGGCCTCGTTGCTGGCAATACGCGACAGCCAGCCGGCAAAGCCGTCCGGACCCCTGAACTGATCCAGTTGATAGTAGGCTCTGATATAGGTTTCCTGCACCACGTCCAGGGCTTCATCTTCCTCGCCCAATATGCTGCGCGCGATGCGGTAGAGCCGCTGGTTGTAACGCCGCATGATGACCTCAAAGGCTGCAATCTCACCTTCACGGACACGCTTTACCAGCTCGGCGTTACTGCTGTCATTGGCGACGTCTTTGCCATGCAACGGGGTGATCCTGCCGATATCTGTATTCTGAATTTTCATCAACGCTATTCTAGTGGCACAAGGGATGTTTATCCGTCAGGTTCAGCAGAAAAGTGATCAAGCGGTCACGCTCCTGCGCGTCAGGCATACCGGCGAAGGCCATATTGGTACCGGGGATCATCGTCAACGGGGCGCGAAGAAATTCATCCAGCGACTCGCGTGTCCAGACGATACCGGCGTTCTTCATCGCTGGCGTGTAATCGAAATCGGATAGCGATCCCGCTCGACGTCCGGCCAGCCCACAATGCCTGGGGCCGGTGCGATTCCAGGCAGGCGCATGGCATCCGATACACAGCACATACAGTCGTTCTCCGGCGGTGACAGCGTCGTCACCACCGGAGAAGCTCACTGCCGACCACAGGGCGCACAGTAATGCCATGCAGGCTGCGCCCGGGATGTGACCGATCATGCTCAAGAGAAAAACGCGCCAGGGACGGGGTCGAGACCGAGTGCCTGGCGCAGGATCGCCCAGTGCATGGCCTCATCGGCGAGGATACTGGCGGCCGCTTTGGCAAGATCACCGTTGTCAAACAGTGGGATGGCGCCGGCATAGGCACTCACCGCACCGCGCTCCAGGCCGGCGGCAAAGGTCAGCACATCACGTTCACTTTTCAATCGGCTGACCGGAAAGTCATATTTCGCTTTCGCGTCGACGGCCTGGCCGCCGAGCTTTCTTACCGTGCCGGCCAGGACGTCTATATGCTCCTTGTGATGGCCCTGAAACTTGACCGCGACCTTCATAACGCCATTGCTGAGCAGGCCGCTCTCGGCACCGAGTTGGTAGGCTGCAACAGCCTCGTGTTCGGCGGTGATAGCGGTATTCAGGATGCGGATATCCTGTTGTATCTCGTTATCATTTTCAGGGTAGCCGGCACAGGCGGTATTGAGTCCGCCCAACAGCGCGATGCCGGTGCCCGAAAGGAGCAGCTTGCCGCTGGCACCAAGAAAGTTGCGTCGTGCCTGCACCCTGTCCGGATGTTGTTGTTCTGTCATGATCGTCTCCCGTTTTCGATTGCCTGAGTGTCCAACCGTATTGGTTGTTACCCAGAGAGATGCACGAAAGCGGAAAAGGTGACAGCAAATCTGCATTGGGGAACGAGAACGTGGACACCCACCTTTGATTGATTCTTCGACGTTTCGAGTGGATCGAGAACGTGGACACCCACCTTTGATTGATTCTTCGACGTTTCGAGTGGATTGCACTACAACACGGGCAAGGCTGATGATCACGGTCATGAAGGTCTCCGTGTTGTGGTGATTACGGGTCCACGCCCTGGCTGCATGGAACAGGCCATTCTGTTTAGTATTCACACTCAGCCCGGCTAAATATCGGCCTCACCTCCCGTTTCAGAATAAGGACAGCACATGAGCGCGACGATCGCAGGCCCCGATGGCAAATCACGCTGCAGCTGGTGCAGCGCCGCACCGGAATTTCTCGACTACCACGACACGGAATGGGGATTCCCGGTCAGTGATGACCGTCGCCTGTTCGAAAAATTGAGTCTGGAGTGTTTCCAGTCCGGCTTGAGTTGGCGCACCATCCTTGCCAAGCGTGAGAATTTCCGCGCAGCGTTCAATGATTTCGATTTCGACAGGGTGGCGTGTTTTACCCAGCACGACCTCGATCGTCTGCTCACGGACAAGGGCATCGTCCGCCATCGAGGCAAGATAGAAGCCGTCATCAACAATGCCCAGCGGGCCCGGGAACTGGTGGAACAGGAAGGCTCGCTGGCTGCCTACATCTGGCGTTATGAGCCTGACAAGAAGCCACTTGCAGAACCGCAGACCGCATCGACCTCGGCGGAATCCATCGCCCTGTCGAAGGATCTGAAGAAACGGGGCTGGAAGTTTGTCGGCCCCACTACCGTGTATGCCTTCATGCAGGCGATGGGGCTGATCAATGATCATGCCGAGGGCTGCGTCATCAGGGACAAGGTTGAGCGTGCGCGCAAGGGCTTCGAGCGCCCCGGGGGGTAGCCCGCGAATCCCACGAGCCTTATTATTCCGCCACCACGCACGGTTCTGGCGGCATTGGCCGATACGCCCTCTCGTCCCGAGATCCTGTAGTGCACAAAAGGCGAAAGACATTGCGCCGGAAACTCCTTTTT
>JANTHH010000249.1 GCA_024762485.1 Chromatiales bacterium | reverse complement strand
TCACCCGGCGCCAGCCGATGCGGTGGAAGAAAGTCGCATCCATGCAATGGTCGACAAAGTCGTCCCAGGCCGGGGCATCCGCTTCCTGATATGGCCGCAACTGCAGGCTGCTCATGCACGTGTCTCCTGCATCGGTTTGAGCAACACCTCGTCCATGCGGCCCCATTCAAAGTCGTTCAACAACTTGTGCAGGCGCCCTTCCATCCGTCCCAGGTTCAGATAATGGCGGAAGCGGGTCTTGAGGCTCAGCCCAGGCTGTCTCGGCTGATCGGGATCAATCTCCCAGGGATGGAAATAAAAGATGGACGCCTGCTGGTCCAGCTGATTCACCCGCCTCAGCGCCATGCGGGTCAGGGGATAAGGCAGCAGCCTGAACCAGCCACCACCGGCACAGGGCAGGTTGCGCTCACCCAGGCGGACGGTGGTGACGGGAAATTCGACGAAATCATCATCACAGGGGTGGAAGGCGAAACGTGGCGCCTCGGGCATCCCGTAGAGGTCATGCTGGATCGGGAAGATACTCGAACTGTAGCGGTAGCCCGAGTCGCGCAGCACCTCGAGTGCCCACAGATTGCCCGCACCGATGGAATAACTCGCTGCCCGGTAACCCTGAACCGCAACCCCGCTCGTGTCCTCGAGCAGTTTCTTGGTGCGCGAGACGTCCTCACTGAACTGACTCCGGTCCTGCTGGGTGACCCGGACATGCTCCCAGCCGTGACTGGCAAGCTCGTGTCCCTGCCCGACTATCCTGTCGATCATTCCCGGGTAGCGTTGCGCCATCCAGCCGAGGGTGAAAAAGGTCGCCTTGGTGTCCGTCTCATCGAACATCGCCAGGATGCGATCGACATTCGCCTCGACCCGGCACTCCCGCTGATCCCAGTCGCGGCGATCGACGTAGGGTTCGAAGGCTGAGACCTGGAAATAATCCTCGACGTCGACGCTCATGGCGTTGGTGATTCCAGGCTGGCTCATTGGGTCGCTGCTTCCACCCAATGTTCTATGCCGTCGAGAATGCGCTCGGCTGCCCGGCCATCCCACAGGTCAGGCACTCGGCCGCGCCTGCCACCCGTGCGGATGACGTCGTCGAAGGCCGCACGGATCTTCTGTGGGTCCGAGCCAACGATGGTATTGGTCCCCGCCGTCACCGTGATCGGCCGTTCGGTGTTTTCGCGCAAGGTGATGCAGGGCACACCCAGCGCGGTGGTCTCTTCCTGGATGCCCCCGGAATCCGTCAGCAGGACGCGGGCATCCTTCATCAGCCCGAGCAATTGCAGATAGCCGAGCGGCTCGGTCATCAGGATGCGCGATTGCTCCAGCAATGGCTCGATTCCGGCCTCTGCCAGTTTCGCCCGGGTACGTGGATGCACGGGGAAGACCAGCGGCAGCCGCTGACTGAGCTCGGCGAGTGTCTCCAGCAATACGATAAGTGTCGCGGGATCATCCACATTGGCGGGGCGATGGAGGGTCATCACACCATAGCCGCCTTTACTGGTATCGATGTCTTGCGCCCCGGCGATCGTCGCCAGCGTCTGTGCCGCCGGTACGGAGCGTTCGAGGCTGTGCAGCAGGGTATCGATCATGACATTGCCGACGAAGTGGACCTTGTCGGCATCGACCCCCTCACGCAGCAGGTTCGCCTCCCCGTCCGGCTCGGTGGTGAACAGCAGGCTGGAGATCTGGTCCGTGAGTACGCGGTTGATCTCCTCCGGCATGGCGCGGTCATTGCTGCGCAGACCCGCCTCCACGTGAATCACCGGGACCCCCTTTTTGACAGCCACCAGGGCGCAGGCGATGGTTGAGTTGACGTCACCGACAACCAGCACCAGGTCCGGGGCCTGCGCGTCGAGCACTGGCTCGAATCGTCGCATGATCTCTGCTGTCTGGACGGCATGGCTGCCGGAACCCACTTCCAGGTCCACGTCCGGTTCAGGGATGTCGAGCTGGCGGAAGAATGCATCCTTCATCGCCTCGTCGTAATGCTGCCCGGTATGCAGCAACACGCCTTCGAATTTGTCGCTGCGACCCCTTATCGCCCGCATCAGCGGGGCTATCTTCATGAAGTTGGGGCGGGCGCCCACCACGCACAACAGGCGGATTCGCTGATCAGAAGTCATCCTTGCTGCCGTCCATCTCCATCTGCAGTTCAAGTAGTTTGCGCATCAGGCGGTGACTGCGCTTGAGTTCCTTGGAGATGTTCGCCACCTTGCTCTCGAGGTTGGCGACGCGCGCCTCCAGGCCCATTGAGACGGGGCCTTCGGCCACTGCAAAACGGGGTTCCTGTGAATCGATCTCGGGCGCAGGCCTGGATTGCCAGCCGATCTCCTTGCTCATCTCCTCCACCACCTGCCGGGCATGATCGCCGGTCAGCTCATGGAGTTCTTCCAGGCCGCCAAACAGCAGCAGGCGATCCGCGAGAGTATTGACGCGCCGCGGCACGCCATTGCTTGCCTGATAGAGTGCGTCATAGGCCTCTGAGGTGATCTGAGGGTCCCCGCTCCAGCCCACCTGGGTCAGGCGGTGTTCGATATACTGTTCCATCTCCTCCCGGTTGAGCGGTTGCAGATGCTGTGCGGCAATGATCCGCTGCCGCACCTGCTCCATGCCCGGACCCTGCAGGGTATCCCGCAGTTCGTTCTGGCCGAGCAGGAAGCTCTGCAGCAGCGCCTTGCCACGCCCCTGATAGTTCGAGAGCATCCGCAGCTCCTCGATGGAACGGTCCGGCAGGTTCTGAGCCTCATCGACCACCAGCAACACCCGCTTGCCCTCAGCCTGCCTGGCAGCAAGAAAGGCGCCGAGATTCTGCAGCAGTGCGGCCTTGGTCAGGTGCTCGCTTGCCAGGCCGAAGGCGCCACTGACCAGCCTGAGAATATCGTCCTCGTTGACCTGGGTGGACACCAGTTGGGCGGCTACCACATCCGAACTGTCGAGCTCGGCAAACAGGTTCTGCACCAGCATGGTCTTGCCGGTGCCGATACCGCCGGTTATGACGATGAAGCCCTCACCCTGCTGCAGGCCATAGCGCAGATACGCCATCGCCCGCTTGTGGGCCGTGCTGTTGAAGAAGAACTTCGCCTGCGGGCTCAGCTGAAACGGCTTCTCTGTCAGGCCATAGAATGTCTCGTACATGGTTTTCAGAGGAACCCTGTCTGAAGTGAGGCGCTGATGCGGTTCTCGGTGTATTCCGTGGTCGTGTCACCGCTCTGCTGGCGATGCTGAAAGCTCAGGCTCAGGCTGGAATCACGGCCGACCGTGCGTGAGATACCCAGGGTCGCGGTCTGGATCTCGGCATCACCCAGGCCCGGAGGGTCGATATACTGCCAGTACAGGCCGCCATTGAGCGAGAGGGCGCTTGACAGGGTGCGCTGGCCATTGATGCCGGCACCGACCAGCCATTCCTTTGAACCCGACACCTCGTAGGTCCGCAGGCTGTAATCGAGACTGGCACTCACGGTTGTACGCCGCCCATTGAGACTCAACTCACCCGAAAGGGCATCGCTGACGAAGTCCTCTCCTGACAGGCTCGGGGCAGTGGGATTCACGCCGCCGCCGATAGGGCCGATCCCGATGGGGACGGGTGCGGCAGCAAA